>CAYMCN010000076.1:0-1622 GCA_964389155.1 Candidatus Woesearchaeota archaeon | reverse complement strand
TTGGCTGATTTAGCTATTCTTGTAATAGATATAAATGATGGAATAAAACCTCAAACAGCAGAAGTAATTCAAATTTTAAAACACAATAAAACGCCTTTTATTATTGCTTTGAATAAAATAGACAATATTTCTGGTTGGAGGATGCCCCAACATTCTGGGGGTACACCGAGCGATGCCAATGACTCTGATTTAAAATCAAATATTGAATCTCAGTCACAAAACACAAAACAAAATTTTGACGAAAAATATTTTACTTTAATTGGTTCTTTAAGTTCTTTAGGAATAGAATCAGATCTTTTTTACAATATTTCTGATTTTACAAAGAAAATAGCATTAGTTCCATGTTCTGCAAAAACAAAGCAAGGAATTCCTGAATTAATGTTAATGCTTTGCGGTTTAAGTCAAAAATATTTAGAAAAAAAACTTGAACTTGGAAAAGATGCAAAAGGAGTTATTTTAGAGATAAAAAAAGAAAAGTCAATGAATTATGCAGAATCAATATTACACGATGGTGAACTTTATAAAGATGATGAAATTGCTGTTGCAAATCTTGAGGGCAAACCAGTAATAACAAAAATAAGAATTCTTGAAGAAATAGAACCATTGCATTTTAGATTTAAACCGAAGAAAAAAGTTCAAGCTTCTACAGGGTTAAGAATGCAATTTTCTGAGAAGATTGATGTTTTACCTGGAATGCCTTTTGTAATTTATAAAGGAAATAAAGAAGAAATAGAAAAAGTTTTCAAGCAAGAAATTTCTGAAAACATACAAACACAAAAACAAGGAATTATTGCAAAAGCAGATTCTCTTGGAAGTTTAGAGGCCTTGCTTGTTTTGTTAAAGCAAAATAATGTTCCTGTTGTAAAAGCAAGTATTGGAGATATAAATAAAACAGATATAATTTCTGCAAAAGCAAATTTGGAAATAAATGAACTTGATGCTTTAATTGTTGGCTTTAATGTTTCTATTAATGAAGAAGCAAAGGAAATTCAAAAAGGAATAAAAATTTTTACAGATGATGTTATTTACAAATTAATTGAGAATATAACTGAATTTAGAATAGAAAAAGGAAAAGAAATAGAAAAAAAGAGATTGCTTGGATTGAGTTCATTGTGCAAGTTAAATGTTCTTCATAAATATGTTTTTAGAAATACAAGTCCTGCGATTTTTGGGGTTAAAATTGAAGTTGGAAAAATTAACAAAGGATTGAATTTAATAGACGAAAAAGGAGAAAAAGTTGGAAGGGTGAAAAATATTCAATCAGAAAATAAATCTGTTGAAGAAGCAACAGAAGAAATGGAAGTTGCTGTTTCAATTCCAGGAGTGAATTTTGAAAGACAAATGAAAAATAGGAATTTTCTTTACTCTGAACTTGGCGAAACGCAATTTAAAAACTTGAAAAAAAATAAAGATTTACTTTCTCAAAAAGATATAAAGCTTTTAGAGGAAATAGCTGAAATTAAAAGACAAGAAAAAGCTGATTGGGGTTTTTAGCTTTACAAAACTTTAAAAATCAAACAAAATAAAAATTACTATGGTATTTAAGATAAATATTGCTGAGAAAACTGGAAAGACATTTAAGTTAGAATTAGATGGTGAAGGGCTTGTTGGAAAAGAGCTTC
>CAYMCN010000075.1:0-1636 GCA_964389155.1 Candidatus Woesearchaeota archaeon | reverse complement strand
TCCTTTTGACTTCCTTGAAATCGGTCAATCGTATCTATTTGTAATTCATCTAATATATTGGGGAATTCTTCACCAATAGAGGAATACAAACTACTTTTAATTGTGTTAACTTGTAGCCTAAATGGTGTAATTACACCTATTTGAGAAGGACTAATGCCAGATTCCAAAAAGGCAGTAATTATTTCACAACAATAATTTGCTTCATCTAAATTTGATCTTGAACTATTCTCTGAATTATTTCCATTTACTTGTACCCATAAGGACGGAATTGTAGGATTAATTATTTCGGAAAGAGATGAACTTTTCCATTCATCATTAAATAAAGAAATAAAATCATCTTGGTCAGTCTTTACAAGATCATCAGTAGTAATCTTACCACCGTAAAATAATTTTGATGGATATGCAATTATTTCTTCTGCCATACGATATTGATTGGTTAAATATGTTCTATTTTCAGGAGCAATTAAATTTTCTGTGTTATTCCAAATTACTTCAAAAATGCTAATTAAGTTTTCTTTGATTCTTGTTTTTTCAATTATTTCTTCAGAAAATAATGGTGGTAATTGAAAATGGTCACCTACAAGTAAAATATTATTAGACAATGACATTGGAACAAATGACATAGGAATATTTATTTGACTCGCTTCGTCTATTATGACAAAATCATATGATGTTAAATTTGATACTAAATCAGAGTTAGCAGAGTGTATTGTTGAAAGAAAAATATTTTTCCCTTCTAATTCATTCTTTAAGGTCTCTGTATCGTGATAGTCACTATTCAAACCTGAATTATGAAAAATTTCTTCAACTCTATGAGTATGACCAAACCTATGAATTTTACTTGCAGTGCCTTCACTTTCATCTAATAGTTTTTTGTGGATATTATCAATTGCTTTGTTTGTAAAAGTTGCAACAAAAACTTTTTTTCCTCGTTGAGAAAGTTCTATAACCTTATTCACGACAGTGGTCGTCTTTCCACTTCCTGGCACACCTTGAAGAAGATCAATTTTTACATTATTTAATAGATCTGAAAGTAATTCTATTGATTCACTAATAAGCCTTTTAAGATTTGTGTCCCCCATAAATCCTTTATACAAACCTACAAAGTTTAAATATTCCATACGATCTGGATAGTAGGGGAATATAAATTTGGGGACAAATTTTAATTCTTTATTTACTTCAATCCAGCAAAAATCAAATGTAAGGTTTTTAATAATACCCAACCCTAATTCTGCTTTTTCTAAATCATATTTATCAGAAAGTAAAATAATGTCAAATTGTCTAAATTCAGAAAAATTCTTCTCTTTAAGTGCAAGTTTATAAACAAACTTTTTATTATTTGAACTCTCGAGATCAGGGAGATTTGTAAATTCAAGAATTTTGCCATTCTCATGATTTACAGATTTATCATTAGTTAATATTTCAGAGTATTTTCTATGATTTAGTATTCTAATGTCATTTAGTGTTTTAAGCCAATCTATAAACTGATTCTTTGTATTGTCAGTTATTCCATTCTGCAAATTACAAGCGGTCGGAATTTTAAGGTTTTCAGGATGTTTAAAACAGGATGGATCGCAATGATCTGGCTGAACGATTCTGCAGATATCCATGCATAAATCTTTTTGACTACACTTTT
>CAYMCN010000074.1:0-1672 GCA_964389155.1 Candidatus Woesearchaeota archaeon | reverse complement strand
TAAGCGAAGGAATGCATGGGATGATTAGCCAAGTAGAAGGAATGGCAAAAGCTTTAAATGTTAATTTTGTTCATAAAATTGTAAGATTAAATTTTCCGTGGAATTTTATACCTCCCAAATTTACACCCGTTTCTTCAGTAATTTTAAAAGATAAATTTTATATAACCAAAGAAGAAACGCTCGATCTAGTAATTTCTTGTGGAAGAAAAAGTGTCGTGCCATCTATTCTTCTTAAGAAAAAAAATCCAAAAATTTTTACGATACACATACAAAATCCAAAAGTAAGTTTAAAAAGTTTTGATGCAATTATTGCTCCAGAACATGATAATTTAAGCGGAGATAATGTGTATAATTCCAAAGGAGCAATTCATTACATAACCGAAACAGAAATAGAGAAAGCAAAATCATACTTAATAAAAAAAATTAACAGTCAAAAAATAGTTTCATTAATTTTGGGTGGGCCAAATAAATATTATAAATTTGATAAAGTTCAATTACTTCAAATATTTAATATAATAAAATCTAATTTTGTTTCTGAAGGCTATAAAGTAATTGTGATTCCTTCAATGAGAACTCCTAAAGCAAGTATTGAATTAGCAATAAACGAAATGAATTCTTGTGGACACGTAGTAAATCGAGTTGATAAGCAAGCGTATTTGTCTGCCTATGGACTAGCAAATTACGTTGTAGTGACATGCGATTCTACTTCAATGATTTCAGAGGCAGCAACTTCGGGTAAACCAATATTTGTTGCACATATGAAACCTAAAAAAAACAATTACCGATTTCAAAAATTTTTCAAATTATTTAGAGAAATAGGAATAATAAGAGATCTAGGAGAAAAAATTGAACCTTGGACATACAAAAAATACAATGAAGCAGAAAGAATAGGAAACTTAATAAGAAGTAAAATAAAAAATTAATATTATGGAATATTTAAATTCTTTAAAGAAAAGATCAAAACATTATACTTCTCCCTTTGAGCATTGGGAAATAAACGAACCTTTGGTCAAGGAATCGATGAAAGAAATTTGTGACACTGAAATTGCAGATATAAGCAAAATGAATATTGATTACGATGGAACGAGAGCTATTGATGGTGGTGAAGGAAAATTTAGAGAAGGTATAGCAAGTGGAGGTAAAGCCATAAAATTTAGATATTTTATTGGGGAAAATAATTCAAAAGATTTTCCTAGTTTATCCAATTTAATTGACGAACTTAGATCAAAAGATACCTACGGGTATATAGGTGAATTAATTAAAAAAAATCTATCCAATTCATACGTTAGAGTTGAAGTTATATGTGATCGTAAAGGATTTTGGTTAAAGCCACATTGCGATATTAAAGAAAAATTAATGTCATCATTACTATTTGTTAATCCATTTAATGAATCAGAAAATTTGGGAACCGATTTTTATGATGAAAAATTAGAAGTAGTGAAAACTGTTCCATATAAAAATAATTATGGCTATCTTTTCACAAGTGGACCAAATGCTTGGCACGGTATGGAAAAAAAGGAAATAAAAAAAGAAAGAAGATCTCTCCTAATAAATTATGTTACTTTTAAAACTGACTGGAAAGTGAAAACCTAAATTTCTTGAATAGCTTTTACATTTATTTTTTTTGATTTAAGAGATTTAATACCTTCCAAACAAGCATAAGCAGTAGACA
>CAYMCN010000073.1:0-1675 GCA_964389155.1 Candidatus Woesearchaeota archaeon | reverse complement strand
CCTTTTTCATAATGAAATAATAGGATAAAGAGTTTTTAAATATTATTGAAATAAATATTTTGAAAATTTAATTAATAATAAAACGTCCCGAGGAGGACTCGAACCTCCGACACCATGGTTTCGGTGTTTTCTGTGAAGACACAGAATGAAAGATGCAAGCATCTTACTTAACAGCCATGTGCTCTACCTGCTGAGCTATCGGGACTTAATTTTCTGAGAAGAAAATCCTATTTAAATTTAATTATTTTAATCCTAAATCAGTCACAGGCTTTGTTTGATTTTTTTCCAGAGAATTATAAACATTTGATTGTTTTGCTCCCCTAATAACTGAAATTATTGCCTCTTGCGCATTTTCAATATATTCTGGATTTCCTATAATTCCAACATGATTATCTTTTAATTCAAAATAACATTTTGTCAGATTTTGTAAAGTTTTTAATGTTCTTCCTCCTTTTCCAATAATCCTCGCTCTTATTGTTTCAAGATCATGTCTTTTTGTATAATCTTTAATATTTAATATCTCAAAAATAAAATTCTCTTTTTTTATAAGCAATGCATATTCAAAAGGAAATCCAAAATTCAATGCATCGATAACTTTTTCTGCAGAATATTCATCTTCAGATTCACCTTCAATAAAAACATCTTTTCCTTTGTTTGTTATTTTTACATTTAACTCTTTTTCAAGCTTTTTCTTGTTTTTAAGAATTCTTGGAAGTTTTTCTGAAAATATTTTTTTCATCTTAAAACTCGCTTTTTTCTGATTCAAGAAAATTATTTTTTCTAAGCCAGTTTACTTCATTTGGACGATATTTGAATATTACATCCCCCCTATCTTCATCAAGTTCCCAAGGCTCAATAATCACAACATTTTCCGGACGAAGCCAAAGTTTTCTTTTTAATCTTCCAGGAACCCTGCAATTTCTTGTTTTTCCATCTAGACAATTTACCAAGACTTTATTTCCCCCAAGTCTTTGTTCAATAATTCCTAAGACTTCTTTTCCTTTTGGAAGCTTTACTCTTGTAATCTTCTGTTCTTCATCGCCTTGATTGTTTCTTCCTTTATATACCATATTATTCTAATCAAAAATGATTTTATAAAACTTGAGTAATAGAATTAATTAATTTACATAAGTATGAGTGCGAAAGGAATATCTTGAATTTTCTTAATTCCTTCTTCAGAAATAACTCCTGCTTTTAATGCTGTCCTAACAGACTTTTCTCCAACAATATTGAAGGTTGCATCTTCTTCCAGCATACTTTGCATTATTTCAATTGCTTTTTCTTCAGAAACTTTTTCTCCTTTGAAAAAATTTTCCTTAACGTCAATTTGAAATTTGCCTTCTTCAAATCTTTTTCCAAGTAAATCAGCATCACAAACAGCAACAACATTTCTGTAAGTTTTTATGATTCTTAGAAACATTTTAAAAATAAATAAAATAGTTTAAAATTTAATATCCTTTTTTAGCTTCATCTGATTTGATTGCTTTTTCTGCATTGTCTTTAGACATTATACGACATACTGTTGTTTTATTGCAATTTGAACACTTACCTTTTGCTATAAATCCCCCTCTTGAAGTTTTACTAATTACAGGATCTTTCAACTTTCTTTTCTTTGTTCCTCCGCTATCCTTACATACAACACAATATCCTTCTACCATTTTTTTCCTCCTTTTTT
>CAYMCN010000072.1:0-1729 GCA_964389155.1 Candidatus Woesearchaeota archaeon | reverse complement strand
CCTTTAAAAAAAATAACAGATAAAACAAAAATTAATGTAAGATATGCATTAATTCCACCTTTTACATTTGCACATATTTATTGGGATTCTAAGATTTCTGAATTGGTTTATGAAATTGAAGAACCATATTTAAATGAGACAGAAAATAAATACAAAGAAGAAATAGTTTCAGCAATGGAAAATATGATTAATCTTGGAGAAATTGTTGAAAAAAATAAAGAAGTTATTTCAAAATATATTGATAGAATGTTCAAAATTTTAGTGATTGAGCTAGGAATAAATCTTTCATATGAAAGTTATAGAAAAATATATTATTATCTTTACAGAGACTTTACAGGTTTTAATGAAGTAGAACCATTATTAAAAGATTATTTTGTTGAAGACATAGAATGTAATGGGCTTGACACTCCTGTTTATATTGTTCATAGAATTTACAGAAACATTAAAACAAATATTTCATTCAAAAATTTAGATAAACTTTCAAATTTTGTTGAAAAAATTGCACAGAAAGCTGGAAAATATATTTCTTATGCAAACCCTATACTTGATGGAAGTTTACCTGATGGAAGTAGAGTGAATGCAACTTATACTAAAGATATTACAAGTAAAGGTCCAACATTTACAATAAGAAAATTCACAAAAACTCCTTGGACTCCAACACAACTTATAAAATTTAAGACTTTAAGTCCCGAAATGATGGCTTATCTTTGGCTGTTAATTCAACACAAAATGAATATATTAATTACAGGTGGAACTTCTTCTGGAAAAACAACTTTGTTAAACGCGATTGCATTTTTCATTCCTCCTGAAGCAAGAGTTGTTAGTATTGAAGATACTCGTGAATTAAACCTTCCTAGAGAAAATTGGCTTCCAAGTGTTGCAAGAACTTCAACAAGAATTGGAAATGTTGGAGAGATTGATTTATTCGCTTTATTAAGAAGTTCTTTTAGGCAAAATCCTGATTATGTAATTGTCGGAGAAGTTAGAGGAAAAGAAGCATCTGTTTTATTCCAAGGAATGGCTTCAGGACATTCTTCAGTTAGTACAATGCATGCTGATTCTGTTGATACAGTTATAAAAAGATTAGAAACACCACCAATAGAACTTTCTCCAGCTTTGCTAAATGTTCTTGATTGTGTTTGTATTATGACTCATGCAACTGTAAAAAAACAAGAAACAAGAAAATTAAAAGAGATTGTAGAAATAATAAATGTAACTTCTGAAGGAATTGCCTTAACAAATACTCCTTTTTTATGGAATCCTTTTGATGATGACTTTTACTTTAAAAAAAATAGTAAAATATTTGAAAAAATATCGAGAAGAAGTGGTTTAAAACTTGAAGATCTTGAATTAGAATTTAAAAGAAGAGCTCAACTAATTTACAAATTATCTCAAAAAAAAGTTTTTGGATTTGATAGATTCCATGATATTGTTAATGAATATTACAAAAAACCAGAAGAAGTTCTAAGAAAATTTAATATAAAATAATCTAAATTATATTTATTTAATTCTAACATTATCCAAAATATTTAATAATGTAAAATCCTTTTTCCTAATATGAAAAAAAGAGGTGTAAAGCATCTAACAAAAGAAGAAATTTCTTTTCTTAATCATCTTATAAAATCTCTTGAAGAATCTGGATTAAAGCTTGAAGAATATTATATAAAAAAAGATTATGAAAAGTTCAAAAACATAAAAAAATTTATGTTAGAAATGCAAAAAAAGATTT
>CAYMCN010000071.1:0-1733 GCA_964389155.1 Candidatus Woesearchaeota archaeon | reverse complement strand
AAATTGATTATTTAATTTTTCTTCTATTTCTTGTTTTTCTTTTTTGTTTAGAATTGTTAAAGTCATTTTAGTAATTTATTAATATTTTTATAATTTAATTCAAAATCATATATTTCTTTAAAGAGTAAATTAAATTGTTTTTGTGTCTTAAATTGTTTTAATTTTTTAACAAGTTCAATTATTTTTTCTTTACCATATTTTTTTACAAGTAATTTAATTACAAATCCAGATTCATCATAAACATTTTTTTCATGAGTATGAAATGATTCTAAAAAATATTTGAATTCTTTTGGTTTTTTAAATTTGAAACTATTTTGTTCTGAGAGATATATTGCGATTCCTTCATCTAACCAAATAACTCTATTTTTATTTTCAGATATTATTCTAAAAAAACAATGACTTAATTCATGTTTTAATAGAGAAGTATATTCTTTTTCAGAATATTTATGTATACTATCTTTTTCATAATTTTCTGGAGATAATAAAAAAACATCTCCTTTATTATTTAAAAAACCAACACTCCAATTATTTGTATTTTTAACTCTATAACTATCAATAGTTTTCCTATCTTTTAATATAAATATTTTTGGTGTATTTCTTGTCCAACCTAATTCCCAAAATTGATTTAATTCTTTAATAGATTTTTCATATGCATTTTTCAACCATTTTTTATTTGAGAGTTTTATTTCAAAGATCATTTTACTTTTTTTAGTTTAGCAATAAAAAATCCTTCTGTATTATTATCTTGAGGATAAATTCTAAGAGAATTTTTCACATCTTTAAGATATTCTTTTTCTTGCCATTTAATTATTCCTTCTCTAGTTTTCAAAGGTAAAAAAATCTTTTCTATTTTTATATTATCAAATTTTTTTAAAATAAAATCAATAACTTCTTCATTTTCTTCTGGTGCATGAGTACAAGTTGAATAAACAATTTCTCCATTTGGCTTTAAAAGTTCTACTGCTTTTTCAAGAAGATTTTTTTGAATTTTTGAAAAACTGAAAATTCCTTTAATATTCCACATTTGCAAAGTTTTTGGAGTGCTTTTAATTGTTCCTTCCCCTGAACAAGAAGTATCTACTAATATTTTATCAATCTCAAATTTTTCATTTTTCATTTTTTTACAAAGTGATTCTCCAAGACTTTTTGTAATTATTGTGTTCATAACACCGCATCTTTCAAGATTTGATGAAAGAATTTTTATTCTCCCTAATTTAAAATCATTTGCAATTAAAGTTCCTGTATTTTTCATTTTTGCTGCAATTTGAGTTGTTTTGCTTCCAGGAGAAGCGCATAAATCTAAAATTGTTTCATTTGGTTTTGGATTTAAAACAAGAACAGGCATCATACTTGAGATTTCTTGAACATAATAATATCCTAATAAATATTCTAAACTTCTTCCTAATTCTCCAGGTTCTAAATCAGATTCAATAATCATTATTTCTGGATTTTCTTTAAAAAGTTGTTTTATTTTCCAACCCTTATTTTCTAATTTTTTCTTTAATTCTTCAGGAGAAATTTTCAAAGTATTTACCCTAATAGATCTTAAAGGATTTTCTTGAATTTTTCTCCAATAATCTTCAAATTCCTTTCCAAGAAGCAATTTCATTCTTTCAATAAATAATGGTTTTGGTTCATAATTTGTTTTCATAATTTTGCTTATTATAATGTTTTTAACTATTTTTTGTAGTAAGAAAACTTATAAATTATTTTTTATTAACCTAATTTATGTC
>CAYMCN010000070.1:0-1830 GCA_964389155.1 Candidatus Woesearchaeota archaeon | reverse complement strand
TCTTTTTTCCTTTCTGCAATAGTTTTTTCTTTTTTTGGTTTTTCTTCTGTTTCTAGAGATTCCTTTTCAGCAGCTTTTTCCAATTCTTTTTCATCTTTTTCTAAGATTTTTTCTTCAACTTTTTCAACAACTTTTTCCATAAGAATTAATTGGAGTTTTGGTTTTTAAGAGTTTCTGTTAATTTATTAGGGAAGGAGTCTATATGATTTTCTTTTAAGATTGATATGTCCAGCCCTTCCTTTACCAATATACCCTATCTTTTTTGATGTTGATAATTCTTCTTGCATAAAATATTCTAGATAATCTCTGGCTGAATAATGTCCTATTAAAACCATATTATCTCCCAATCAAATAAGGGAGATAAATTATCAGATTCACAATTTAATCCACGTAATATGTTTACATTGACCCCTAAAATTTTTCCCAATATTTCTGCACTTTGCATTGCTCTTGGTACTGGAGAAGAAGCAATCCAAAAACTTCCTTCGAAATCATCTTTCATGAAATCATTCAAACTTTTAATATCTTCTCTACCACGATAAGTTAAATTTCCATCTTTTTTTAAATAGTTTCCATGTCTTCCGACTATTAGACTTTTCATAAAATTATTTAAGAATTATCTTTAAAAATCTATTTATTTAAACTTCCTTCAATCTCAATCAATCTTTTTATCTTAACTTCCCTTTCTTTTCCAGTAATTCCAGACTTAAAGAAATCTGCCTGAAATCCAAAAGCTAAATCAGCCAAGATATTTTCTTCAGTTTCCCCACTTCTATGAGAAAAAATTATTTTAATATTATTTTTCTTAGCTAATTCGCAAACTTCTTTAACTTCGAGTAAAGAACCAATTTGATTTGGCTTTACAATAATTCCATTAATACTCTTCATTTCAATTGCTTTTTTCAGTCTTTTATAATTTGTAACTGTTAAATCATCACCAATAATAAGTTTCTTAGGAAATTGTTTTAAGAGTTTAGAAAAACTTTCAAAGTCTTCTTCATTAAATGGATCTTCAATATAAAATAAATCAAAATTTTTGATAAGATTAACTAAATAATTTATTTGTTCTTCAGAATCTCTTTTAAGCATTGGATTTTCATAATTATATTTTCTTCTTTTGTAAAAAGTTGATGCCGCAATATCTGTTCCTATTGGGATTCTTAGGGTTTTAAGAATTTCAAAAATTTCTTTTTCATTTAATTGGATAATCCACGCATCTTCATCATTTTTTTTATTTTTGAAATTTTTATCATTTTTTTTAAGAAGATTTTGAATATCATTTTTTGTTTTTTTATTTATTTCAAAAGATTCTTTGACAGATTTTGAATTTGGAATCAATAAAAATTCCTGAAAATCTGGTTTTTTACCCTTAGTAAAAATCTTTGTAGAAGATTTTTCAGGGTACACCTTTGGTGTCTCATCTATTTTTGAATGTTTTCCACCTCCAATACAATTTCCAACTAACCTTGGAAAATTTTTAGCTGAAGAATTAATTAATTCCCAAATTTCTTTTTTTTGACTTTTTGCAAGTGCTTTTAAAATAGCTGATTCAAAAGCAAAAAGAGTATTTGCCCCAACAAAATCATTAATAATATCTTCAATTCTTCTTAAATCATCAAAATTTTCTATTATTTCTTTAGAAAAATAATCACTGAATTTTTTTATTGTTTTGATATCTTGTTCAATATCTTTTTTGTAAATTTTTGCAGCATATTTTCCTGTTGATTTTCCATTTGGAGAACTTGCAGAAAAAATCCCAACATTAGTATTTATTGAAACAAGAATTGTTTTTTCCTTTCGAGAATCAAAAATTTCTTTGGCAGAAACACT
>CAYMCN010000069.1:0-1885 GCA_964389155.1 Candidatus Woesearchaeota archaeon | reverse complement strand
TTTTATACTACTTCAAAGTAATAATCCTTATATATAACTTTCTTACAAAAATTCCTAAAAAAATAAACAAATAACACTAAAATATTTACCAAATAAGAAGATTTATAAATATTAAAGCAATTAAAATAAAATGGACCTTAAAGAATCAGATATTAAATTGTTGAATTATTTATATCATAACAACAGAGAACCTTTATCAAAAATAGCAAAAGCATGTAAACTTACACGAGACCAGGTTGAATACAAATTAAAAAAATACCAATCAGAAGGAATAATAAAACAATTTTTTACATTATTTAATTACCATAAATTAGGATATGATAGTTTAGCTACACTATTATTAAAAATTAGACCTGATAAAATTAAAGAATTTTCAGAGAAATTAGAACAAGACAAAAATTGTTTATCAAAAGATGAGATTTTTGGAGATTATGATTTTTATGTTAATTTAATTTTCAAAAACGAAGATGAAATAAATGAGTATGTGTCAAATTTATTTGAAGAAAATAAATATATAATCTCCGATTATTTAGTTTTAAAACCATTTTTTACAGAACTTTACCCTATGAAATTTTTAGGTTATAATTTTAGTGAGGATGCATATAAAATAGTAGATTTAAAATCCACTATAAAAAAAACAGAACTTGATGAAAAAGATAAAATAATCTTGAAAATGTTTGCAGAAAATGCAAGAGTTAAGATAGTTGATATAGCACATAAACTAAAAATTTCTCCAGAATTAACTTTGTATAAAATTAGGAGATTAGAAAAAGAAAAAATAATTCTTGGATCAAGAATGTTTTTTGATATGGGCAAATTAAGATATCATTATGCAGATATATTAATAGACATAAATAATTTTTCTTTAAAAATTCAAGAAAAAATAAAAAAATTTGCTAAGAAACATAAGCATATTGATGAAGTAATTCTTCTTATCAATAAACCAAATTGTCTTTTACAAGTAATTTTTAAATCCCAAATAGAATTACAAGAAACAATAAGAGACATAAAAAAATTATTTCCAGAAGAATCAATTAAAATGAAAATTCTTTTTCCTCAATTTGAAGAAAAAATTAATACACTTCCTTTTTATTAATCCTTTAGTAGTTACAAATGAGAAGATTTATAAGGTTAAATCTTTACCTAAGTCTATAGATAAAATGAAATTTTGTAAAAAATTATGGTTGAAATACCAAATCAAAAGATATAATGATATTTTGTTAAAAGCAGGTATGGAAGAAGCACACAGAAAAGGTAAAAATCTTAGATTTGGGTTAGAAGGAAAAGCAATTGTAAATAATGACATATTTAATACAATTTATCTTCCTGAAAATGAAAAAGGAATAGATACATCACAAATATTGTCTTTAGGGGCTGAAGTATATCCTGAAGAAGGAAGAAAATATTTAGTTTATAGTAGGATGTTGGATAGGCTAGAAAGATAAATCAAGAAGTTTTTCTTCTAAAACTTGATATTCCTGTTGCAAGTGCTTCTAAAATACTTTTCTGAGTTCCTGTTCCGTGTACTTCTTTACCATGAGGTATAACTGTTAATACTGTTTCATCATTATAAACTCTTGTTCCTTCTTTATGACCTCCTTCTAATTCATAACCCATTTTTCTTGCTATCTTTTTTAATTTTCTTGTTCTATTTTCATATACTCCCCTGTCTAAAATTTCTTGAGCATAATTTCTATCTCTTGAAGCCATCATCAACAAAACACCCACTAAAAGAAAAGCTATTGCTAAAAAACTAAAATAATTGGAAAGTGAAGAACCTATTACAGCACCAGTTATACTTAAATTTGAGACAGAAATAATTACCCCTAAAAGAATAAATGAAATTCCCAGAATTTTTTTTGGTTTCATATAAAAATTATGAAAA
>CAYMCN010000068.1:0-1902 GCA_964389155.1 Candidatus Woesearchaeota archaeon | reverse complement strand
TGTCCGTCTTCTTGATTTACTACTGTCATAAATTCAACATGTTCATCTCTTTCTTTTGTCTTAGAATATCTAGCCCCTGGAAGCTTATCTGCTGTATGAAATGTGACAGGAACATTTCCACTAGGATTTATTTGGTGGCTTTTTTCAAGAACACTAATAATTTTTCTTTCAGCTATTTCTCTTTGTTGATCTTCAAATCCTTGTTGAGTTACACCAGAAGCATCTATTAAAGGTGCATGAATAGTTACATCAACCCCTGTTAATTTAGCTAATCTATTAACTTCATCTAAATGTTGTTTTGGAATAGTATCAATTACTACAGGGTCTAATCCAACTGAAAGCTCTACAACTTTTTGTCCAGTAGATGTTGATTTATTTAGATTTGTAATCACATCTCCTGATTCACCAGGCGGTCCAGTAGGTGTTCCTAATTTATCTACTCCAACCATATAACCTGTAAAAACACTTCCATAATCAGGATTTAAACTTGAATAACCTCCTTGATAAATATCAGAAACTGTATAATCACCCACCATGATTAAAATAACAAAAACTTATTTATTAATTTACCTATTTAAAGTCACCTTTACTAATATATTTTTTTGTATCTTTATCAGGCTTGACAAAACCCTGCCTTTCCATTCCAAATGTATCATTTCTTTTACTTCTTTGAGACATATCACCTTGCCCCACAAGCCTTCTTGTTTCTTCACTCTCTTCAATTTGTTCAAATGAATAGTTTGCAGAAGTGTCTGCATATGTGGTTCCATTATTTCTTTGTTCTCCTTCATCTGTTCTGACAGCAGAATCATAACCTTGACTAGTTGTTGAATAACTGATTTCATCTTCTTGCTCTTTTTCTCTAGAACCAGGGGTTTGAACAACAAATCCTCGGCTCAAATCTATTAAATCATCTGCACTTGCAACTTTTTCAAGAACAGGAGTAACTGATTCTATTGAAGGTTGTAAAAATTCCACAAATTTATTTTCATCAAAATCTTCAATTGTTTCTTCTAATTCAGATTCATCTTTTTTTACTTTTACAATCTTTTTTTTAGAAATAGGTAAATCTCTTATTTGTTTTTTAACAGATTTCTTTTTTATTTTTTTTGTTGTTTCTATATTTCTCTTTTTTTCTAAAATTTTTTTCTTTTTGGCTTTTATTGCCATAGATTAGACAAGTATGGGAAATATATAAAATCTTTCATCACAAGAAAACTTATATACTTTTAATTTTGAAAAAATTTAATGGTAAAAAGAAAATCTAGAATAAAAATTAAAAAAGAATTGAGAAATAATCCTCATTTTTCTCCAAGTACTAGAAAATTAAAAGGATTAAAAGGGATCTTAGAATTAAAAACAAATGGTTCAATATTAAATAATCGTGAATTAAGAAGTCTTTTGAAAAAAGCAGGTTATCGTATTTTGCAAGGAAGTAATAACCATGATCTTATTTATAATCCTCTAGGGGAAATTTTAAGAAAAAATGATTCTAGACCCGTAATATTATCAAACAATTCAAGATTAAGAACAGGGACTTATAATGACTTAATTAGTGCAATGTATAAAGATATTTCAAGAATTTATCCTGAATTAATATAACTTCTAAGTATAACTTGCCATTCCATGGGATTTCTTATAAACATCAAATAACAGAAATGCAGTTTCTTCCGCCCTTGTAATTGCAAGCTTTCTTAAATGAGTTTTTTCAATCCAATCATCAGATCTTAATTTTTTTTCTTCTTTTTTTGTTTCTTTTTTATCCTCTTTTGGTTTTTCTTTTTCGTTATAATATCCTATTAAAGCTAAAAAAGGATTTGAGCCTTCTTTTGATTTTTTAGTTTCTAATTCATCTTTTTCCTCTAAAAAGAAATTAATTTCTTCTTGTAATTGTCCTAAACT
>CAYMCN010000067.1:0-1969 GCA_964389155.1 Candidatus Woesearchaeota archaeon | reverse complement strand
TGCAAAGAGCACAACAATTAACTTTGATTTACAAAGACAAAGCAGAATTTATTTCGAGAGAATCATGTGATTCTAATTTAAATTCAGAATTACTTGAATTAGGAAATTTGGAAAATGGTTTAAGCAGTTCTGAAAATCTTAATAATTATATGATTAATATTGCAGATAATTTAGATCAAAAAAACAATCTAGCAGAATGTAAATTATGGTAAAATGAAAAATCAAAAATCAAAAATTTTAACCACATCGCCCATGCTTGGTCAACGTAAAGCACAATTAAAAATTCAGCAAATGGCATTTATGTTAATGGCAGTTACATTATTTTTTGTTTTAATTGGAATGTTTGTTCTTACAATATACGTCTCTGAATTAAAAAACTCTGCAGCTGTTCTCAATGAAAAAAATGCTTTATTACTTGTTACAAAACTAGCAAATTCTCCTGAATTTTCATGTGGCGAAGCATTTGGAAGTTTAAGAACAAACTGCATTGATGCAGACAAAGTAATGATTTTAAGAGAAAGAATATCTGAATATGAAGGATTTTGGGATGTTGAAAATATAGAAATAAGAAAAATCTATCCAGAATCAGAAAACAAAATATGCACTTTAGAAAATTACCCTGATTGTGATATTATAAAAATTCGTGAAGGTTCAATAACAGCAGAATATTCAAATTTTGTTTCTTTATGTAGAAAAGAAGCTTTTGAAGGAGAAAGTGAAAATAAATGTGAATTAGCAAGACTTATGATAAGTTACAATGGAAATTAAAAGAAAAAGAGCGCAGGAAGAAATGGTAGGGTTTGCATTAATTATAATTGTTGTCGCAGTAATTTTATTAATTTTTGTTGGATTTTCTTTAAGAAATCCGGAAAAAGAAATTGTTGAAAGCTATGAAGTTGAAAGTTTTATTCAGTCATTTTTACAATATACAACTGATTGTAGAGATAATTTTAAGGCTTTTTCAGTTCAAAAATTAATTTCAGATTGCAGGAATGAGAATTTATGTTTAAATGGAAGAGAAAGCTGTCAAGTTCTAAATTTAACCTTAAAAGAAATTGTAGAAGAAAGTTGGAGAATAGGTGAAAATCTTCCAATTAAAGGTTATGAGTTAAAAATTATTTCTGATGGGGAAGAAATGTTAAAATTTAAAGAAGGAAATATTACTGCAAATTCAAAAGGATCTGTACAACACTTTCCAAATATTGAAATATTTTTCACAGCCTATTATTAGATTTTTATATGTATTGTCATCACATCTACAACAATTTCTGGTTTGTGTCTTACTCTTTTTTTAGTTCTTTCTTCAATTAATTCAATAAATCCAAATCTCTCTAAAAGTTTTATATCATCATTTACAGATTTAAATCCCCTATCTAATTTTTTAGCTAATTCATAAATAGAACCTGGTTTTTGAGTTTTTATAGTGTGTAAAATTCTTGCTTTTTCATTACTTAAAAGCTGTCTTAATGCAAGCATTCCTGTAAAATCATAATCTTTTTTTGAAGTTTTTTGTTTTTTAAATATGGAAAAAGTTCCTTGAGATTCTGTTATTGTTATCTCCCTTACCTTTATTTTTTTAGCCATTTTGATATATATTGTTTCTGTTTATATATATTAAATATATATTTTATATTTATATGTTTTATTAATCTATATATTAATTAAATATACCCTATGTTAATAAATGCTTTGTTTATCAAAAGACCATTATATGTATTCATATAATAATAATGACAAAAGCTTTATAAATAAAAACCATAAAAGCAGTGTTTTTCAGTAAATATGACTTAAATTAAACAACAAACTTTTTAAAGAAAACTTAACTCAAGTTTATTGCACTCGAAAGGGTGTTCTTACAAGGGATTATATTCACAAACAAAATAGTCCGACCTTGTGACTATTGAGTTAAGTGATAGTTGTCATGGACAACATTTAATAGAGTTGAAAGGAGGTTAAAAATAAAAACGAT
>CAYMCN010000066.1:0-1990 GCA_964389155.1 Candidatus Woesearchaeota archaeon | reverse complement strand
CCCATTGTCCAATTGTTCTAAATACAACTGCAACAGCAAATATTGCCGCAAAAATTAACAACATATTCATAAAAGCTGCTTTATTCAAATTTCCTGAAATATATTCTGTTCCATTATCAACTATTAATTTTAAAATATAATTATCAATTATAAATAACATTTCTAGAATTAATACCAAAAATAAAAGAGAGAAAAGTAATAACTTGTATTTTCTTAGAAAACTCCAGTACACACTAAGATTGTATTTCCATTCTATTTTCCATTTATCGTTTTTTTTCTGTTTCATTTTATTAATTAAATATACAGAGCATATGCAAGGCACAATAAAATTCAAAAAGAAAAGAATTTGAGCTTACGCTAACTCTGAAGATTGCCTTGTTCATGACTGACAGACTCAGCAAACAACCTATATAATACCTCATCAAATTTCCCCTTCTTTTTAAATTTTTTGGAATCTTCCAATTTATGTTTTATGGTATACAACATACCTTTATATAATATAAATGCTTTTAATTTTTATGAAAAATCGAATTGGAATGAGCAATTCAATTTCAGAATTCAAGTTAATGGATCGTGAATTAGATGAAAAATCAGATGAAATTAATGAAGAAGATTAATCTTTTTCTCTAAACAATTCTTCTGGAATTCTATATTCTTCCCATCTAACATTTTTATTTTCAATTGTTTCCTTAAGAGATTTTTCAGTGCTTGAAAGTTTTGACTTTCCACTTTTTACTTCAACAAAAACAATTTCATCTATTTTTTTATCATCTGCTCCTTTAAAAACAATAAAATCCACAGGTTTTCCTAAAAACTTACATTCTGTTGGTTTAAAATTAAAATCAGGAAAAAAAGGTGCAAGTTGTTCTGAAAATTGTCCTGACAAAACAGCCCTTGACCTTAAAATAGCATCTTTTCTATGACTTGCAAGTTCTGTTTCCCAATGTCTATCTCTTTGAATTTTTGTAATTTTATTCCCAATGAAATATCCTATAACAATTCCAAAAACTAAAATAAAAAATACTAAAAAAATTGTTGTTAAATCCATTTTATTTGAAGAAGAAGAAAGTATAAAAATTTAATTAAGTTTATTCCTTAATGATTCTGCTCCCTGTCTTTGTTCCCTATGTTTTAGCCTTATTCTTGTTGAATGATATTTAACATCGCTTTTTTTACCTCTTCTTCCAGGTATTCTTTCAATTTCTTTATCTCTCCCACAATAATATCCTTTCACCACCACTTGTTTTCCACTATATTCCATTTTATCTTCCGTCTTCTGTCCACCATTCTAATTCAGGAATTTCAACATCTATTTTTTTTGCTTTAATATAACCTTTCGCCAACAAATAAAATATAACTCCTAAACTTCTTGAATTTTTATTATTTCCAATTATAACTTGATCAGCTCCTTTTGGAAAATTATTTGTGTCACAAATCATTAAGAGATTTTTATGAACTCTTAAAGTATCATTTAATGCATTTCTATCTAACCAAGAATCAGTAACTATTGTTAATTCATTCTCAAAAAAATCAGGAAGTGTAGTGTTAGTCAAAACTCCTGCAGGATATTTTTTTGTGAAAACTCTTATTCCAGTTAACTCTGAGAATTTTTTTGCAGCTCTCCATCCAGCTTGTCTTTTACAAACTAAAATAACATTTTCAGCATCAAATTTAGATAAATATTCAACACCTTCTTTTAATTTTTCATCAATTAAAAGGGTATTAAAAATTGCTAAACCATCTGCACGTCTCCTATAAACAAAAGGCTTCATTTTTGGGGTAACAACTTTAGTCCCAATATAAATCCCTGATTTAACATAATCTTCAAGAGGAATAAGCATATCTGTTTTTTTCTTAATCTTAACTTTTTCTTTCAATTCTTCTGATGTTGGCTCATCAATTTTCTCAGAAATTTTCTTTACTTTTTCTAAAAGCTCTTTTTTCCTTTCTGCAATAGTTTTTTCTTTTTTTGGTTTTTCTTCTGTTTCTA
>CAYMCN010000065.1:0-2181 GCA_964389155.1 Candidatus Woesearchaeota archaeon | reverse complement strand
AGGATTCGAACCTAGGTAAGCACTAAGCTACTGGGACCTAAACCCAGCCCGTTTGACCACTCCGGCATCTCCGCAATAAAGGAAACCAAGGTTTCCCTTATCAACCCATCCTTTAAAATACTGCTCAAGGCTGATATAAAATAAAACATTTTATCCTTATAAAAAGTTTTAGAATAAGATTATTTTTTAGATTTAAACTCTTTTTCTTTTTGCTTGATTTTTTCTTCAAGTTTGAGTTTTTCTATTAATTCTTTATAACGATTTCTTATTGTAACTTCTGTAATTCCAGCAATGTCAGCAACTTCTCTTTGAGTTCTTTTTTCATCATTTATCAAAGCAGCAACATATAAAGCTGCGGCTGAAATTCCTGCAGGACCTCTTCCAGAAGTCAATTCAAAATCTTCTGCTTGTTTCAAAACTTTCAAAGCATCATTTTGCGTTTTTGGAGAAAGTTTCAAAACTGACGAAAATCTTGAGATATAATCTTTAGGAGAACTTTGCCTTACTTTAATTCCTAACTTCCTTATAATAAATCTGTAAGTTCTTCCGATATCTTTTCTTTCAATATCCGACGCTGTTGACATTTCATCAAGAGTTCTTGGAATATCATATGAACGACATGCAATGTATAAACAAGAAGCAATTACAGATTCCATACTTCTTCCTCTTACAAGACCTCTTTGTAAAACATAATTATAGATTCTTGCTGCTTCATCTTTTACAACATTAGGTAAATTAAGATAAGAAGCAGTAACTCTAAGTTCCGCCATAGCTAACCTAAGATTTCTTTCAATACTTGTTGAAACTCTTTCTTGCCATTTTTTCAATCTCAAGAATTTTCTTGTATTTTTTGCCTCTAATTTGTAAATATCTGAAATTTCCCCAATATTTGTTGTAAGTCCTTTGTCAAATTTTTGTATATTTATTGGAGCCCCCCCTCTTCCTTTTTTTTCACCTTTGTCAAATTTGTTTTGTAAATCTATTCCAGTGTCAACCATTTTTTCTTCAACAACTAAACCACAATCATTACAGATGACTTCTCCAAGACTTGGATCGTATGTGAGACTAATACTATCACATTCAGGGCATTTTTTTATAGAATCACTAGACATTTTAAAGAGTATTTTAAGATTATAGTAAAGCTTATAAATAGTTTGTTTTTATAAAGCTTTTGGTTTTTGTAACATTCTAAAGTAATAAAGATTTTAAAGAAAAATTATTCTATTAAGGTTCCGTTGATGATACCTTCTTGACTTGGTCTATTAGTAATTTTAACTTTTCCAAATTCTGTTTCAACAATTGTTCCTTTTGTTATTACATTTTGCCTTGCTAAGAACCTATTTGATGGAGTTTCAAGAACATTTTTTATTTCAGTCTTTTTATTTTTCTCTTTATTTTTAGTCTTAACATTTACAAATTTTGCTTTAAGAAAAAAGATTTTTTTACTTCCCCCTCTTAATCTTTTTGATTTTCTTTTTTCTTCACCGAGTTTTACAACTGTTTTTTGTCCAGGTCTTTCATACAATTTCTTCTTTCTACTTTTAATGTATTTTCCGCCAGAGATTTTTTTTCCTATACGCATTTTATTTTAAAACTTTATTATCATCCATTTAAATAAATTACTGTTTATATTTGTTGGTTTTTTATATATTTTATTAAAGAAAAGTTTATAAATAAATTTTGCAGAGTTAAAACATGACTAACGGAATTGAAAGACCTTTGGATTTATTGAACAATTCAAAAAACAAAGAAGTTTTAGTACATTTGAAAGGAGATAAGCAATTTGTAGGAACTCTGCTAGCTTTTGATATTCATATAAATTTAGTTTTAGATAATACAAAAGAAATGCAAAACAATGAAATAAAAAGAAATATTGGATTAACTTTTTTAAGAGGGGATACAATAATCTTTATTTCTCCAGCTTCAGTTGCTTTGAAAAAAGAATAATTTTTCATAACCTATATAAATTAAAATTTCCTCCTTACCGAATGGTAAATATAACTTTTTTAGGAACTTCAGATCAAATTCCTAGTGCAAAAAGAAATCATTCAGGAATTTTATTGAATCATAATGGAGAGAATATTCTAATTGATTGTGGGGAAGGAACTCAAAGGCAATTTAGAAAAGCAAAATTAAATCCTTGCAAAATAACAAGAATATTGATTACTCATTGGCATGGAG
>CAYMCN010000064.1:0-2217 GCA_964389155.1 Candidatus Woesearchaeota archaeon | reverse complement strand
CCAAATTGAATTTTTGGAGGTCGCTACGCTCCACTCTCAAAAATCCAACTTCTCTTAATCGCGATGTTAGTTTCAATTGCAAATTCTCTAGATTGTTGAGTTAAAAGTTAGGAGAGGACACTTTAAAACCCCCGACCACCCACCCCTAAATTGTAGAAATTGTTGTAAATAAAAAAGTGAGCCGCCTTAATCACTTCGTAATAGATAGCCAAAATCAGAGATTTTGAAATGAAGAACAATAAAACTTATAAAGAAGTAGCATTTTACAAAAAGCATGGAAAACCTTGAAAGAACTTTAGAAAAAGTTCAATTAAAGACAGAAGAAGCAAGACCTTTGCTTGAAGAAAAACCTCTTTATGAGGGGCTTCAAAAAGTTGAAGATAAGGTCTATGCTGGTCCAACAAGTATTAAATATTGGATGTAAGTTTTTAATTGAATTGAAAATGGAATATTCATTTGTTTTTATGGGTAGTACTCATTCTTTTTTAGATGATTTTTTAAAACAAAGCGAAATAATAAACTCAGTAAATCCAGAGTTTGTATTAAGTGAAGAATTAGAGGATTTTAAATTAGACTCTGAAGAAAAATTTAAAGAAATTTTTAAAAGAAAATATATCTCTGAAATGACTTCATTTAATGAAGTTGAAAAACTGCTAAAATTATGTTTTAAGAAAAAGATTAATTTAATAGGCATAGATCTTCATAATTTTGGATTTAACAAAATTCTACAGAATAAAATTAAGAATCAAAAAGAGCTTACAAAAGACGAAGAAAAATTATTAGAAAGCATAACAAAAGAAAGAGAAGAGCACCATTTAAATAAAATTTTAGAATACAAAGAAAAAACTAATAAATCCGTTGTAATAATTATTGGTTGTTGGCATTTAAGAAAAGATTCTTTATTAAGAAAAAAATTAAAAAACTATAAAATTATTGCTCCACTAGATAAAAACGGAGAAGTTTTATTTGAACCAACTAATAAAAAAATTAAATATGGAGCAATAATTTCAGATGACAACAAAATTAAAAATTAAAGACACCTTGTATGTTTTAAGAGACTCTGAAGATAATTATGTTTTTATCTCAACTGCGACAAGAAGAATTAAAAAATTTCAAGTAGATTATTTAGTTAAGGATATTATTAGATCTCTTGATTCTGAACAAACAGAACAGGATTTAACTGAGAGATTATCCTCTAAATACAATTCCTCTGATATAGATAATTGTTTAAATGCTTTGGAGCAGGAAGGAATTCTTAGAAGATATGAAACAGATTTAGAGAAAGGGAGACATTACAGACAATTATTATTTTTGGATGAACTTACAAATTCAAGAGAAGAAACCTTAGAATTACAAAAAAGATTGGAAAATTCAAAAATTGCAGTTTTTGGTGTAGGAGGAATTGGAACATGGATAGTGAATGGATTGAATCAAATTGGTGTTGGAGAGATAAGAATTACTGACCCAGATGTAGTTGATGAAAGCAATTTAAATAGACAATTATATTTTGATAGTAGTGATATAGGAAAATATAAAGTTGATGTGGTGAAAGGGAAATTAAATGATGCAAATATCATTTCATTTAAAAAAAGAGTTGAGCCAAATACCAATCTTGAAGAAATTGTTTCTGGTTGTAATTTTTTAGTCAATTGTGCTGATTCTCCCTCCGTCTCAAAAACAACAAGAATTATAGATAAATATGCTACTCAACTGGAAATAGCGTATTGTGTTTCAGGAGGTTACAATCTACATTTAGGAATGATAGGACCAATTATTATTCCAGGAATAACTAAAACTTTTGACGACTTTTTAGAGTACCAAAAAAAGATGGACCCCCTAAAAGATTTAGAAAAAATAAGGGACATTAGACAAACAGGGAATCTCGGGCCTATTGCAGGAGCAGTAGCGAATATTCAAACAATGGAAATCTTCAAATATCTAACTGGAAAAGGAAGAATAAATTTAAATCGATTTGCAGAAATTGATTTCATGGACTTAGGAATTGAATGGAGAGAATTTTAAACTACAAATATAAGATCTTCTTTTTTAGAAAAAAAGAAGCAAAAAAGGCGGCGGCTCACAAAAAAGATACACAACAATTTCTATTATTAATAAAGGACAGCGTCCCGCCGTCCTAAAGTGTCCTCTTAATTATATGAACGAGAATTTGCAACTTTGATTTTTTGCCTTCGGCATCGTTGCACTAAAAATCAATCC
>CAYMCN010000063.1:0-2344 GCA_964389155.1 Candidatus Woesearchaeota archaeon | reverse complement strand
TGCTCGTCGGGCCCATAACCCGGAGGTCGTGTGGTTCAAATCCCACCCGCGCTATTTCTTTTAATATATGTTTTAGAGCATAAATCTTTTTTAAGACTTGCATATGATTTTTTTAATGAGTAAAAAATTTCCATTTGTTAAAGGGGGTGTTTTTGATAAGCTCGATCATTATCTTAAATCTAAACCCTTAATGGTTAAAAATAGAAGCCTTACTTATCCTATACAAGGCACATTTCCAGGATTTGATTTTGATTATTCTTATGGTATGAGGTCAAGACTCGGATTATTTTTTGAGATTCTTTCTGGAGGGATTTATGGAGGTGATTCTAAAGAACAACAAGAAATTGAGATTGAAAATGGTAGTAAAGATTTATTAAAATTAATAAGTGAACCAGATATTATTCATTTAAATGAAAATATTTTTAGAGAAGTTAAAGCATTTTCTCGAGAAAATGCTCTTAAACTTTTTGATGGGCAAATGGAAAAATATGCACAACTCCAACTTCATGATTTTGAAATTCCTCCAACAATAAGATTTGAACTTTTTAGACATGGTTTAATAAAACTTATTAAAAATTATAAAACATCTGATTTAGATTCTTTAATTTTAGATCTTTCACAAAATGTGGGGTTTATGATTTCTCTTCCTTTTAGTGCAGCTTATACAATTTATGATAATGCTTCAGTTCCTAATACTTTTGAGGAAAAGAAATGGCCTTTCACTTCTAGATATGAAGGGGAAGCTTATACTTGGTGTACTCAATTTAGACCTCCTGGAATAAATAGTCTTTTAGCTTCCCCAGGAGATACGTTTGAGAAATTGGGTTTAGATCCTGAAGATTTTAAATTTACATTTAGAAAATTTCCAAACGATGTAAAAATAAATGGTCATGTTATCTCTCCTTTCCCCATATTATTAGTTGAAGAAAAAGACCCTTATACTCAATTGTTTAATTTAAAAAAAAGAGTTGAAGAAAGAAATAGAAGAATTACTGATGATCATCCAGGATATAGTCCTCTTTTTAATGGAGAAGTTGAAGCTGAAGATGTTGAAGGTGTTCTTGAAGATGATACTAGAGAATTTATTCCTGGTTGGGATTTCTAAGAATGATAAATAGAAATCCTTAAAAACAATATCTTTTTTCAATCAAGATGTTGAAATTAGGAATTGATGATGCTGGTCGTGGTCCTGTGATTGGACCTATGATTCTTGCAGGTTGTTTATTGGATGAAAAAACAGAAAGAGAATTCAAAAAACTTGGAGTAAAAGATAGTAAGGAATTATCAGAAAAAAGAAGAGAATTTCTAGCAAATATAATAAAAGAAAAAGCAGAAACTTTTGAAATAGTAATTATTTCTCCAGAGGAAATTGACAATTCAAATAAAAAAGGAATAAAACTAAATGAAGTTGAAGCATTTGCATGTGCAAAAATAATAAACAAAATAAACAAAGGCTATAAAAAATTAAAGGTGGTTATTGATTGTCCTTCTACAAGTATAGTTAAATGGCAAGATTTTTTAAAATCGAAAATAAAGGATTTATCAACTGTAGAAATTTCATGTGAACATAAAGCAGATAAAAATCATGTTTCTGTTTCAGCCGCCTCAATTCTTGCAAAAAATGTAAGGGAAAAAGAAATGTTTAAACTCAAAGAAAAGTATGGGCCTGAAATAGGTTCCGGTTATACTTCAGATCCTAAGACAAAAGTTTTTCTTAAAAAAAATGTCAGAAAATTGAATAACAATGGAATTTTCAGAAAAACTTGGAGCACATGGAAAAATGCTGTTGGGAAACAAGAACAAAAAAGGTTGAGTGAATTTTAAAATATTTTAAATTCTAGGAAAATTTAAGATTAAATATTTCATCTTAATATTTAAAAATCTCTTTATCTTTTCTTTAATATGACTTTTATAAAAAAATTGGTGATACATGGCTTCAAAAGTTTTCCAAGAAAAACAGAGTTGCCTTTTACTCCAAACATAAATGTAATTCTTGGCCCTAATGGAAGTGGAAAAAGCAATATTTCAGATGCATTATGTTTTGTTTTAGGGAGACTTGGTGTTAAATCAATGCGTGCAGCAAAAACAAGAAATTTAATTTTTCTTGGATCAAAATTAGTGGCTCCTTCAAAAGAAGCTTTTGTAGAGATTGTATTTGATAATTCAGATGAAATTTTTTCAATAGAAGAAAATGAAATTTCAATAAAGAGAATTATAAGGAAAAATGGCCAAAGTATCTATAAAATTAATGATAAAACAAAAACAAGACAAGAAGTTTTGTTTTTATTAGCACAAGCAGGAATAGATCCCAATGGATTTAATATAATTCTTCAATGGGAAATTC
>CAYMCN010000062.1:0-2426 GCA_964389155.1 Candidatus Woesearchaeota archaeon | reverse complement strand
GCAATTAGAAGTGCTATGAAAGATATTAGAGATAAACTTCCTCCAGGGGAAAGAGGTGAATTTGTTAGTGAGATTTTAAAAAAAGAGCACTCAATTGCTACTTCTGCTGAAATTTCTTTTAAGATAAAAGAATTATGTGTTAAATTAGCTGAGTTAGATCCTTTAGAATATTCAAAAATGTGTAAGACAGATGAAAGTGGCGGAGAAATTACAGGAAATGCTTTCTTAGATTATTATAATAAATAAAAACATTTAATAATTAATAACTTCTTTTTTTATTATGGTGATTAAAAACTCAGGTACTGATGAAAAATTGAAACTTGTTAAAAGAAATACTGTAGAAGTAATTAATGAAAATAAAATATCTGATTTTTTGAAAAAAGGTGTTGTTTATTGTGGGTATGAAACTTCTGGAGAAATTCATTTAGGTCATTTGGTTACAATCTTAAAACTTTTAGATTTACAAAAAGCAGGAATTAAAGTAAAAGTAATGTTTGCTGATTGGCATACTTGGTTAAATAAAAAAGGTGACTGGAAATTTGTTAATAGCCAAGTGAAGCAATGGGAAAAAGGATTTAAGTCATTAGGATTAAAAGCAGAGTTTGTTCGTGGAACTAGTTTTGAAAGAAATTTAGATTATATGGAGGATCTTTTAAGATTATCATTAAATATAACTGTTAATAGAGGTGTAAGAGCTATGCAACAGGTTGCAAGAGATGTTGATAACACTAAAATAAGCCAAATAATATATCCTCTAATGCAAATTACAGATGTTAAAGCTTTGAAAGTTAATTTTGTTTTAGGTGGTTTGGATCAAAGGAAAATTTATATGTTAGGTGTTGATGAAGGAAAAGAAATTGGTCTTCAGGAAGCTGTTTATCTTTTTACTCCAATAATTCCTAGTTTAAGAAAGTCAGAAGGAAAAATGTCAAGTTCTGTTAAGGAAAGTTTTATTTCAATAAGAGATACTAAAAAAGATATAAAGTCAAAAATAAATAAAGCATATTGTAAACCAAGAGATATAATTAATAATTCAATTTTAGCCATAGTAAGATTAATTGTTTTTCCAAAGTTTGAAAAAATTGAAATTAAAAGATCTGAAAAATATGGTGGAAATTTAGATTTTGATGATTATGAATCTTTAGAAGAATCATTTGAATCTGGGAAATTACATGCACTTGATTTAAAAAATTCAGTTTCAGATTATTTAGAAAAAATAATTGCACCAATTAGAAAAGAATGGAAATAGGAAATTTGTTTTAAGGATTTTCTTAATTTATATTTATTTTCTCTTTACTGTACTTCCAATTCCTGTAGTATGTCCTCTTCTTTGTTGTCTTTTAGCAGCCCATTTTCCAAGATCCATTGCAGGATTTACAATACCTCCACCAGGAATAAATTTTTTAAATGTTTTTATTGCTGTCCTTTTTGTGAATTACTTCCATATGTGGTAGAACCAGTCATTTGAGCATATGCTGGAGGAGAATAAAGTGGTATTGATAAACTAATAGCTAAATCGGTTGTCATTAATATTCTTCCTAATGATTTCATTTTATTAATTATATTAAAATTTTAATACTTTATAAATTTTTATTTAGTTTTAAACTCAATAATATCTAAATCTTTTAATTTATGGTTTAAGGAAACTTTTTGATTTGAAAATTTGCTGCTTGGTCCTGTGACAAATGTTTCTTTAACATTTTCTGAAAAACCATGAAATATTTTTTCAGCAACATCTTTAACTTTTTTTTCTTTATCTAAAATTATTGGCTTATCTGTTTTTCCTTTTCCATGTTCTTTTGTATAAATTCTCATTTTATCAAAACCATGAAATATCTTTTCTTTTAATTCTTCAATCCCTTCCCTTGTTTTTGTAGAAATTAAAATAAAATTATGTTTCTTACTTTGCATTGTTGCAAAAATTTTTCTTTTTTCTTCATTATTCAACAAATCAATTTTATTCAACACAATTATTTTTTTACCATGTGTTTTTTCTAATTTGTTTTTTATTTTATTTATTTCTTCTAAATTTGTTACTAAAATTAAAATTATGTCAGCTGTATTTACAACAGATTTATCATAATACTCTGAATTAAAAGCCGGAATTTCTATTAATTGAGTTTGAACTTCTGGAGGGTAATTCATTATTCCAATCTCAGGATATTTTGTTGTAAAATTATATTCACTTATTTTTGGTTTAGCATTTGTTAAAATTGAAATCAATGAAGATTTTCCAGAATTTGTAAATCCAACAATAACAGCTTGCATTTCTTCTTTTTTTATTCCCTTTTTTCCTCTTTTACCTGATTTTTTCCCTTTTTCTATTTGACTTTTTAATTTTTTATAACGGGTTTTTAGATTGGAGAGCATATTTTCAGAAGATTTATGTTTAGGACATTCTCTAATCATTTCTTCTAAAGCTTCTA
>CAYMCN010000061.1:0-2513 GCA_964389155.1 Candidatus Woesearchaeota archaeon | reverse complement strand
TTAAATTTTCATCCTGAAATTTATCCTGAACTTGAAGAATTTGCAAAAATAAGAGAACAAGAAGAAAAGCTTAAAAAAATAAAAGCAAAAAAAGGAGAAATTATTAATGAAGGATTTTGTGAAAAATGTGGGGAAAAAACAATTCTAAAAAAAGTTCATGAAGGAATGGTTTGTAGTTCATGTATTAGTTCAATGTAATTTCCCAAAGAATATTTAAATGAATTTTTATTAAATAAAATATGGCAGAAAAAGATACATTAATTTCAAATAAGATAAAATATAATGGAATTTTTTCATTTTCAGATTTTTATAATTTTTGTTACAAGTGGCTTACAGAAGAAACAGGCTTAGCGATTTTTGAAAATAAATACGAAGAAAAATTAGAAGGAGATGCAAAAAAAATTCAAATTGAATGGTCTGGAGGAAAAGAACTTACTGATTATTTTAAATTTGAAATTAAGGTAAAGTTTAGGATAACAGGATTAACAAAAGTTGAAATAACTCAAAATGGGAAAAAGATTGAAACAAATAAAGGAAGTGTTGAAATAAAAGTTGATGGAATTCTCGTTAGAGACTATAGTGGAAAATTTGAAACAACAGCTTTTCAAAAATTCTTAAGAAGTATTTATGAAAAATGGGTTATTCCTTCAAGAATAAATGAGTTTGCCGGAAAAATTATTGGAGATTCAGATGAATTTCTGTCACAAACAAAAGCTTATTTGGATTTAGAAGGTAAAAGGTAACTTATTAGGTCAAACACAACAAAATCTTTAAATAGAATTTTCTCTTTATTTTGTAATGAGAAAAATAGCCTTAATTATTATTGTTTTATTTTTATTGCCTTTAACTTTAGCAATAAATTTGAATATGGAAGAAAGAGATTCAAATGAAATAATAATTCAAGGAATAAATCAACCTGCAACTTTTGATCTTAAAATAACAAATCTAGGGGGATCTGATAACTTTCAATTTTATAATCTATTAGGATTTAGTATGGCTCCAAAAGGAACTGTTTTTTTTAGTCAAGGAGAAGCAAAAAAAGTAGAATTAATGATTTATCCAAAAGAGAATTTTGATTATAAAGGATTTTATACTTTTAAATATTTTATAAGAGGTCAAGATAATTCAGAGGTTTCACAAGAATTAACAATAAAAATAGTTAATTTAGAAGATGTTTTTGAAATTGGCTCTGGAGAAATTAATCCAGAATCAAACTCTTTAGAAATTTATATAGAAAATAAAGAAAATTTTAATTTTGGAGAAATAAATGTAAAATTTAATTCTGTTTTTTTTGAGTTTGAAGAAACTTTTTCTCTTGAACCAAAAGAAAGGAAAAATTTTAAAGTTGAATTAGACAAAGAAGAATTCAAAAAATTAATGGCTGGATTTTATACTTTAAGTGCTGAAGTAAATGTTGATAATAAAAAAATTGATTTAGAAGGAATTATTAAATTTGTTGAAAAAGATATTTTAACAACTACAAAAAAGGATTATGGATTATTAATTAATACACAAGTAATTAAGAAAAAAAATGAAGGAAATGTTTTGGTTCCTTCAGAAATTTTAGTAAAAAAGAATATTTTTTCTAGATTATTTACAACTTTAAGTCCTGAACCAGATATTGTTGAAAGACAAGGTTCTAATGTTTACTATACTTGGGTTAGAGAAATAAAACCAGGTGAAAGTATGGAAATCACTGTTAAAACTAACTGGTTGTTTCCATTTTTAATTATTTTATTTATTATTACAATAGTTGTTTTAGCGAAACAATATTCAAAAAGAGATTTAATTTTAAGAAAAAAAGTTTCTTTTGTAAGAGCTAAAGGTGGAGAATTTGCATTAAAAGTTTCTATTTTTGTAAATGCAAAAAAACATGTTGAAAAAATTAATATTATTGATAGACTTCCTCATTTAGTTAAAATTTATAAAAAATTTGGTGGAGAACAGCCAAAAAGAATAAATGAGAAAAACAAAAGAATTGAATGGGAATTTGATGAATTAGAAGAAGGCGAAACAAAAATTCTTTCTTATGTAATTTATTCAAAGATAGGAATCATTGGAAAATTTGTACTTCCAAAAGCAACAGCTATTTATGAAAAAGATGGAAAAATTAATGAATCAGAATCAAACAAAGCTTTTTTTGTTGCAGAGCAAAGAAGAAAAGTTGATGAATAAGAACTTTTAAAAATACTTTTCTTTTACTAAGTTTATCCCTCCATAGCTTAGTGGTTAAAGCGCTTGGCTGTAGCAATTAAGTCAAGAATCTTGCAGAACCCGAGAGATCCCCAGTTCGAATCTGGGTGGGGGGATTTTTTATTTCAATAATATTTAAAAACTCTTTATCCTATTATTTCATTATGAAAAAGGTGAACATTCAATTTAAATTTTCTAATAGGTTTCTTTATACATTTATAGTAACAGTAATTATGATTTTAGTTGGTGTAATGGTTTTTGCTTATACAGGTAATGTTGGTCATACTTCTAGTCAAATTGATGAATCAGACCCAACTGTT
>CAYMCN010000060.1:0-2565 GCA_964389155.1 Candidatus Woesearchaeota archaeon | reverse complement strand
TTTTTAATGATTGCTGGAATTAATAGGAAAAAACCAGAACTTTATACAAGTAATATAACTGGAAATTATTTTTCATATAATGCAAATGCAATTGGTGAAAACGACGACAAAATAAAAGAAAAATTAAGAGAAGAATATTCTAAAGATTTAACAATAAAAAAAGGAGTTAAACTTGCATTAAAAATATTTAAAGAAATTCAAGGAAATAAATTCAACTTAGACAGATTTGAATTATCTTATATTAAAAATGATGATGTTAAAATAGTAAAATTAGAAGGAGAAGGATTAAAGAATTTTAGTAAATAAAATGGAAGAAAGTTATAAGTTAATAACAAGAAGGGAAGGTAATGAATATAGTTTTAAAATAAAATGTGGCAAAAAAACAATAGAGCCTCTTCATTTACCCGATAGATTCTGTAGATCATTGGGATCTGTTTTATCACAAAGTATAAGACTTTTAGCAAGTGATTCGAGAATGAATGGGTTGGAATTTTCTATTTCTGGAGAAAATTTAAAATGAATACAACAGCAAGAATAAAACAAGGCGGGAAAAACTTTGAAATAATAGTTGATTTAGACAAAGCATTAGAATTTAAAAAAGATGGTTCTGCATCTGATTTTTTAGAAGCAGATAAAATTTTCACAGATTCAAAAAAAGGTTTTGCAGCTTCTGAATCAGATTTAAAAGAAGCTTTTGGAACAAATAATTCTCAAGAAATTGCAGAAAAAATAGTTAAATCTGGAGAAGTTCTTGTGACTCAAGAACACAGGGATGAAGAAAAAGAAAAAAAATTAAAACAAGTTATTGATTTTTTAGTAAATAATTCTGTAGATCCTCAAACAGGAAATCCTATTACAGCAGAAAGAATAAAATCTGCTTTAGAACAAGCTCATGTCAATATAAAGAATGTTCCAATGGAAAATCAGATTAATGACATTGTATCTGAAATTAGTAAAATTATTTCTATAAAAATTGAAACAAAAAAAGTTAAGGTAATTGTTCCAGCAATACATACTGGAAAAGTTTATGGTGTGGTAAATCAATACAAGGAAAAAGAAAACTGGCTTGATAATGGTGATTTAGAAATTATGTTAAAAATTCCATCAGGAATAATTATTGATTTTTATGATAAATTAAATTCTATAACACATGGTTCTGCATTGACAGAGGAGATAAAAGAAGATGAGTGAAAGAAAAATAGTAATTCCTGGAGAAGTTATTGTTAGTGGAGAAAAATATCTTCCTGGAGAAGGTACAGAAAAAAAAGACAATAATATTGTTTCTATAATGTATGGACTTTCAGAAGAAACAAAAGGACTTGTAAAGGTTATTCCTTTATCAGGAGTTTATCATCCACGAAGAGGAAATGTTGTTATAGGAAAAGTAGAAAATGTTACATTCAATGGATGGATAATAGATATCACAGCTCCAAACAATGCTTTTTTATCACTAACAGAAGTTCCAAGATATGTGAATAAAGATGGTTTGGAAGAAGTTATGGATATTGGAGATATGGTTGTTGCAAAAATATGGAACATCAATAAAAGAGGAATAGATTTAAGTATCAAAAGCAGAGGTTTTGGAAAAGTGGAAGAAGGAATGATTATAAAAATAAATCCTAATAAAGTTCCAAGAGTAATTGGAAAAGAAGGAAGTATGGTGAATTTAATAAAAAATGAAACAGGATGTAATATTACAATTGGACAAAATGGATTAATTTGGATCTCTGGAGATAAAATAGAAGATGAATTGTTGGCAAAAAAAGCAGTGATTTTTGTTACTGAAAAATTTTTTGTTGAAGGCTTAACAGATAAATTAAAAGAATGGTTTGATAAAGAAAAATAAAATGGCAATAAAAAGAACTGACGGAAGAAAATTTGATGAATTGAGAAAAATGTATGCAAAAGTAGGGGTTGTGCCAAATGCAGATGGAAGTGCAATGTTTTCATTTGGAGATACTATAGCAATTGCAGCTGTTTATGGCCCTAAAAAAATGCACCCGCAACATTTACAAGATCCTGAAAAAGGAACATTAAGATTTACTTATAATATGTTAAGTTTTTCTGTTACAGACAGAATTCGTCCAGGACCAAGTAGAAGAAGTACAGAAATTAGTAAAGTATCTGAATGGGCTATAGATCCTGTATTAATGATTGATAAATATCCAAACAATGTTGTTGATGTTCATGTAAATATTTTACAAGCAAATGCTTCAACAAGATGTGCTGGAATAAATGCAGCTATTCTTGCCTTAGCACATGCTGGAATTACAATGAAAAATATTGTTTCAAGTGTTTCAATTGGGAAATTGGACAAGGAATTAGTTGTCGATGTATCAAAAGAAGAAGAAGATTATGAAGAAGGTGAAGGTGCAACAGATATTCCAATAACATTTACAGGAGATGGAAAATTAACACATATTCAATTAGATGGAAAAATTACAACAAAACAATTAAAAGAAGCTGTTCAACTTGCAAAAAAAGCATGTAAAGAAATTTATGAAGTTCAAAAGAAAGCATTAAAGGAGTCTATAAAATAAAATGGAAACATCAAAATTAACAGGA
>CAYMCN010000059.1:0-2640 GCA_964389155.1 Candidatus Woesearchaeota archaeon | reverse complement strand
TTTATTAAAGGAACTCCAAACTTTCTTGAAATCCAAAAAACAATAATTGAACCAAGAGTCCATCCAAATATAAGGATAATTGCAGTTGGAATTTTACCCCAAATATTTGATGCTACTGGAATTAAAGGCATCATACTTATTGGAGCAATAACAATTGCTATAATTGTAATTAAAATATAAATTAAAATTCCTGAAAAATCATTTCCTATTAAATTTTTTATAAATTCAATATTTTCTCTTACAAAATATGATAATAAAATAAAGAGAGAAAGAATAATTAAAGCTCCAAAAAATGCTTTTGTTTTTTCGTTCATTAATTAAAAAAAGAAAAATGGTTTATATTTTTTTGGAAAAAGATTTTTAACCTAATGATCTTGGATATGAATTTGGCATTCTAAACTTCCCACCACTGGAAAAATTTGTATCTAATGATTTTTTTCGTCTTCTAAGAACAAGTCCAGACCCTAGAATACCTAAGATAACAGATGCAAATCCATCTGCGAAAAGAATTCCATATTTATCTCCATGTTTATCTTTCTTCTTTTCATATTCCCTTCCCAATTTGGGAATATCATGTTGTACACTTAATTCTTCAACCCTCGCTACAAGTATTTCCCTTCTTCCTAAGGTATGTGGAACACTTTCCTGGTTCAAATCTCTTAAAGAATATCTTACATGATCTAATGAACCAATTGTTTCTTCATATTTTACTAAATCAGAATGTTTTTTAGGCCCATTTGCTACTAAGTTATAAATACCAAAACCCATAAAACCAATTCCTAAAATAAATGCAGAATTAACTAAAGTATTTGCCAATTTTCTTCCCATAATTTTCTTTAAATTTCTAGATTTATAAGGATTTATATTCTATTAAATAATTCCTGTTTCTAAAATTTCATCCCAAGTTTTAATTCCTAAACCTACAAGAGCTTCTTTGAAAGTTAAAATTGGTTTGTGATATTTTGCAAAATCATCTACTGCAATTCTCGGGCATGCCAATTCAACAAAAACATCAATATTGTAAAAATTCATAATCTTATCAGGAGTTATTTCATTCATTGTTATGACAACTGGATTTTTTCCTTGTTCTTTTGATTTCTCAATCAAGAGTTTTGGAGAACCAAATTTTTGTCCTGGTTTTATTTCAATAATTATTCCAATATTTTTTGCTTCTTTAAATTTTTCAATTGAAATTACTCTTTGTTTCAAAATTTTATCCCTTAATTTACTCATTTCTTTTATTTCATTATTATAAACGTCAATTAAAATTACTGGTTTTTCTACTGACAAAACAGCACCCATTGAATGAAAATTATTTCCTAAAATAACAAAACAATCAACTTTGTTTTCTATTTCTTTTAATCCAGAATATTGACAACCAACAATATGTCCTTCATATTCCACAAGTCCTTTTTTACTTGAGAAAATTATTTTTTTCCCATTGTCTTCGTAGAATTTTTTTATATTTCCAATATCATGTCTATGTTGTATTGAATAAGACAATCCAAGAGTTTTAAATTTTTCAAGTTTTTTCAAAGATTTTTCGAGAATTGGTTTTAAGTTTAATTCATCTTTAACTTCAATGTATAAAACAGGAAAATCAACATCAATAAATTTAGAATGTCCAAAATGAACAATTAAATCAACTTGAAGTGCTTCTGCTTCTTGTAAAGCAATAGAACACCCACCCCATGAAGTTTCTCCTGAAAAAATAACTTCAATTCCCAAACTTTCTATTGTTTTAGAAATTTCTAAAGCATTTTGTTTTATTCCTTCTGGAAGCTGCACTAAGACTTTTTTTGGTTTTCTTTTCTTAAGTTCAGCAACAAGTTTTTCTTTTTCAAAATTTAATGTCATAGTATATTTCTTGAAAATAAGTATAAAAGAATTGTGTTTTGGTTTTTGTTAAGGTTTATAATATATAAAAAATAATATTTAATATGGCAACAAATCATCCTGGTTTGCATCATATGGATAAACGAAAAAGACAAGGCAAAAAATTAGAGCCTTTTCCACATCCTAAAAAATGGATGAGATTTCTGGACAATTTTATTTATGTTGTAGCAATAATAATTCCTTTAATGACAATTCCTCAAATATTAACAATTTGGATAAATCAAAGTGCGCAAGATGTATCTCTTATTACATGGTGTGCTTTTTTAATCAGCGCCATGGCGTGGTTAGTTTATTCGGTAATTCATAAAGATAAACCACTTATCATAAATAGTATTTTATGGATTATTTTAGAAATGATAATTATTATTGAAATTGTTATTTTTTAATGAATTATTTTAATAATCAATTTTAACTTCGCCATTTTTTATCTTAGCTTGACATGCAAGTCTATGTTTTTTATCTCTACCTAAGTCTTTTTCTTCTTCTGTTAATTCTAAAAGATTATTTTCTCCTTTAACAATATCAATCATACATGTTCCACAAATTCCATTGTCACAATTAAAGGGAACCCCTAATTTTTCACATGAATCCCATATAGCTTCCCCATCTTTAAGAGATTCTTCTTCATTATTTTTAGCAGAAATAATCTTCGCCATAATTTTTATTATAAAACACAGTATAAAAAGTTAATTGTTAATGTATGTCGTACTAAATAGACCTTGTTTTCCTCTTAATACCTCACTT
>CAYMCN010000058.1:0-2640 GCA_964389155.1 Candidatus Woesearchaeota archaeon | reverse complement strand
TTTTTTTTGAGAAAATTCAAAAAATTCAAAAAAAAGTTGAAGAAACTTCTGAATTCAAAACACTTGCAGAATCAAAAATTGAAAATATTTCAGAAAGAATGAAAAAAATAGAAACAATTATTGATAAAATACAACTTGCAATTCTTGAAAAAATTGGAAATTATGGAAGTAATTTAGAAGGTATAAAAAAAGAAATGTCAATGATGCAAGATTCTTTTGGAAAAATAGTTAATTCTGTTGGAGAAAAAAATGAAAATCCAATTTCTCTAAAAAAACAAGTCACAAAAAAAGATGAAACATTCTCAAAGCTAAAGAAAATTTCTAAGAAAAAATAGTTTTTTAGTCCCTCATCCAAACAGGTTTATATTTCTCATTACTTTTACTATTTGCAGTAACAACTACAGCAACCATAACTGCAACAATACCTACTATTAAAAATATTTCACCCATATTCCCACTAAAAAAAGACCATGAATACCACCAAGAACTTGCTTCAGCTGTTGATGCTAAAGTAATAATAACAATTATTACTCCAACTGCTAATAAAACATAATTCAATGCTTGACCTTCTGTATCAAAAAATAAACCTACAAGGATTAATATTGTTAAAATAATTGCAAGTCCAATACCTAATCTAGGGAATAATTCTGAAAAAAATACTGAAACAAATCCAAATTGCAAAGCCATTAAACCAACAGCAAGTGCAATAATTGCATTGATCCCTTTGTTCTCTTGAAAAATTTTAGTTTTTGTAAGAATTCCAAATATCAAAGCAAAAATTATAAGAAAAGGTAAAACATAATCAAAGAATCCTAATTGTTCTAATTCCATTAAAACATTTCTAAAACCTCCTCCAGAAAAACCAAAAGATTGTAAAAAAAACATTGAATTAAACATAGATATAATTAAGATATTTTATTTAAATAAGTTTCTGAATTAACTACTTCCTTTGTTTTTTAAAACTAAAGCCAAAGCAGCAGCAATTGCAGCAATAAATAAAACATTTGTCCAGAATGTTGAACTCCAATTCTGATAGAACAACAAATCAATCAAATTATTATGAACTCCTGAAGCCCAAAGAACAGCAGCTATAAGAGCAACACTAGAAATCCCAAATAAACTATATTTCATCCAACCTTCTAATTCAAATCCCTCTTTACTTCCTCCTATAAATCCCCAAAGCATTAAAGTTACAAATACAACAACAAGTGCAACAGTCAAAAACAAAATCATATTTTCAAGAAATTCCTTTGGAAATGCAAATCCTACAAAAATTAAACCAATAACAAATGCAACTAAAGCATTTAACTGTTTTTTTTCTTCTCCAAAGACTTTTGTTTTTTCAAGGATTGCAAAAACAATAAAAAATATTAGTAAAAAAGGAAGTGCAAATTTTGTAAAAATCCAGTTTTGCAGAAAAATTTCATTTGCCATTTTATACTATTTCTTCAGGAGATTCTTCAATATCTGACTCAGGTCCTGGCAAAGCAGATTTATTTATTATAAAAATATCACTTATTGCTCTAACAAATTTATGAGGGATTATAACACCTCTTGCACCGCTAATTAAAGAAGATATACTTCCTGAAACTTTTATTTTCCACCCATCAACCTTATTATCTTGAAGATTTGCCTCTTCAACCTCTCCAAAAAGATCTCCAGAATCAGTGTAAACTTTTGCCCCAATTACTTCAGTCATTTTTTTAACCCTCATAAAATAAAATTACAATACAATATTTAAATAGTTTTCCGTCATAAATAATACAATAAAATTTATAAGAATTAAAATTATTAATTAAGTATGATAAATAAAAATGAAATATTTTCAATACTCTTAATTACATTAATTCTTGCATTTACAATAAGTATATTAAAAATATCAGAAACTTTTTTATTTGTTTTGATTTCTGTTTTTATCATAATAATTGCAAATGTTTTTGCAAAAAAGATTGCGAGCTATTATCTTGATTCAGAAATAGAAATAAAATTATGGGAAATAAAAAGATATGGTTTCCAACCAACAAGATACTTCAAAAAAATGTTTCCTGCAGGAGCTTTTTTCCCCATATTAATAACAGCTTTTTCATTGGGATATTTAAAATGGATGGCTTGTCTTGTTTTTGATATAAAACCTAAAATATACAAAGCAGCTAAAAGACATGGACTTTATAGTTTTTCAGAAATGGCTGAATACCATATTGGACTAATAGCAGGATCTGGAATTTTCATAAACTTAATTCTTGCAATTATAGGTTATTTAATAGGTTTTGATGAATTTGCAAAGTTAAATATTTATTATGCTTTTTTTAATATTCTTCCAATCTCTGATTTAGATGGAAACAAAATATTTTTTGGAAGTTTAGTTTTATGGAGTTTTCTTGCCGCAATAATCTTAATTGGATTATCTTATGTGTTTTTAGTAATATAAAAATATTTAAATCTAAGGGGTTAAAAAATAAAATGGAGGATGTTCTTAATTTAATTTGGATTTTTTAGAAGGAATTGCGCCAAGAGACTATCAAAAAAAAATTTTTGAGACATGTTTAAACAAGAATTGTTTAGTTGTGCTTCCAACAGGTCTTGGGAAAACTCTTATTGCATTAATGCTCACTATAGAAAGAATGAAAAAATTTCCTGGAG
>CAYMCN010000057.1:0-2641 GCA_964389155.1 Candidatus Woesearchaeota archaeon | reverse complement strand
AATTCAGAAGTTTCTTCAACTTTTTTTTGAATTTTTTGAATTTTCTCAAAAAAAACCTGTTCTGATATTTCAATTATTGTACTTGTATCAACTCCTGTTTGAGAATAATCATAACCTTCTTCTGGAGGATAACCTTGATAAGACTCTTCTTGTTGTGTTTGTTGTTGAGGGTAATATGTTTCTTGTTCAGAAATTTCTTGTGTTTTTGGTACGTAAGTTCCTTGTGATGTTTGTTGAGGTGGTGCTTGTAAACCTTCGAAATTTTGTTCCCCTTCTTTCGCATTTTCATTTGAAACAGCTTTTTTTATTTGAGACTGATTAAGAGCATCATTTATTGCTTTTGGGGAAGTTCCTTGCTCTTGTAATTGCCTAATAATTTCATCATCTGAAATTCCTTGACCTTTCATTTCTGTTATTTGTTCTAAAACACTCATCTTATTTTTTAAGTTTAAATGGTTGAAACATTTTTGCTTGTTTTGCCAAAATTTCTAAATCCTCTTTTTTTGCAAATTTTGAAAATTCTCCAGAGATTACTTCTAAAAATGATTTCATTTTTTCACTTTCATATTTTATTTTTTCAAGTTCTTTTTTTATTTCTAACAATTTTTCATTAGTTCCTTCTTTGATCTCTATAAGGTTTTTACCTATTAAAAGAAGTCGCTCTCTTAATATATTTTGTTTTTCTTCTAAATCTTTCATCCTCATACTTGTATTTGGTTCAGCATATACTTGCCCATAATTTTCCTGTCCTTGCTGCCCTTTTTCATTTGCCATATAAAAATGATGTTAATGTGATTTAAATGTTTTTTGTCATAAATACAACACAAAAATTTTAAACTCTTTAATCTTTTTTTATTTATGAAATTTAGAGAAGGAACTCCATTATATAGTTATGAAGTTCAAAGAGAAGGTGGTGAAGATATTCTTTATGTGAATTATCTTGGAGCACCTTTTGTTCCAAGTATTCCTGATTATCCAAAAGTTATGGAAAGAACAGTTGACGTTCTTATGGAAAACCCAAATGTTTCAAGAATAGTTTTTGTCCAACAAAAAAACTATAATTATGATTTAACTGAAACATCTTTGCTTTTAGAAATTGCTCAATTTTATATTTATCTAATAAAACAAGAAAGAATTTTATCACAAGAGAAACTTATCACAAATTATGAACAATTTTTTTCTAAAAGATATAATGACATCTTTTATTTTCTATTTTTATTAAAACAAGATGCTATTGCAGCTTATCACGAGTTGAAGAAAATTATTGTCGAGGCAAATTTATTTTTGGAAAAATTAGATGATGTATTTAAAATAGACCAAAAAAATTATGTTCTTTTTTTAGAGAGAATTTTTAAATTATTTGAAAAAACCAAACTTATTCAAGTTTCTTTGCCTTATTTAAAAGATTATCAAAAAGGTTCAAGGGAAATTTATTATAAAATTTTTAAGCCAGACATAATTCCTAATTTTACTTTTACAAGACTTGTTTCTGATCTACCTGAAAATGCAGAGATTATTGATCAATATAAAATTTTTTCTGGAGATTATGATGAATCTCTTGTTACTATTTTGAAAAAAAAGAATGAAGCAAAATTCATTTATCATATAATCCTTCCAGAAAATTCATTGAGTGAAGAACATAACATGTTATTAAATATGGCAAAAAGTGTTTTGATTGAGCATCAGCCAAGAGCAGAAGAGTTTACAGACACTGAAAGAACAAGGCAGGTTTTTTTTAATATTTCTAGAGATTTGCTTCAGGATTTGGCAAATAATAAAGGAATAAAAATTGCTTATTCTGAACTAAAGAAACTTGCAACTATTTTAGTAAGGCACACAATTGGTTTTGGAATTATTGAGGTTTTACTACAAGATAAAATGCTTCAAGATATTGTTTTAAATGCCCCTGTTTCAACAACAAATATTTTTGTTAGACATCAAGAATATGAAGAATGCGTGACTAATGTTCTTCCAAGTCAAGAAGATGCAGAGTCTTGGGCTGCAAAATTCAGAATGATTTCAGGTAGGCCTTTAGATGAAGCAAATCCTATTTTGGATACTCAGCTTGAACTTGGCAATGTTAATGCAAGAATTGCAATAATTCAAAATCCTTTATCTCCTAATGGGTTGGCTTATGCAGTAAGAAGACATAGAGAACAGCCATGGACATTGCCTTTATTTATAAAAAATAAAATGATAAATTCTTTTGCTGCGGGTTTAATGAGTTTTTTAATTGACGGCTCAAGAACTTTATTAGTTGCAGGAACAAGGTCTTCTGGAAAAACTTCTCTTTTAGGAAGTTTGATGCTTGAAATTATTCCGAAATACAGGATAATTGTTATTGAAGATTCTTTGGAATTGCCCGTAGATTCTTTGAGAAAACTTAATTATGATATTTTAAGGATGAAAGTTAGAAGTGCGTTATTAAAAACAACAACAGAAGTCTCTGCAGAGGATGGAATAAGAACAAGTCTAAGGTTAGGAGATAGTTCATTGATTATTGGGGAAGTTAGAAGTTCAGAGGCTAAAGCATTATATGAAGCAATGAGGGTTGGTGCTTTGGCAAATGTTGTGGCTGGAACAATTCATGGTGCTTCTCCTTATGGTGTTTTTGATAGGGTTGTTAATGATTTAGAAGTTC
>CAYMCN010000056.1:0-2711 GCA_964389155.1 Candidatus Woesearchaeota archaeon | reverse complement strand
AAATTTTGTTTGCTGATTTTGAAACAATTAAATTATCTTCTATTCTTTTGTCAGCAACAATCAAAACTCCGTCAGAACAAACTATTCCAATGCTTGAAGAGCCAAGTTTGACTGCTTTTTCCGCATATTCAACTTGAAGTAAAAGTCCTTCAGGCGAGAACATTGTAGCAGTTCTATCATAGCCCATTGCTTGATGTTGCATTTCTATTGGCATTTCCATCGTAATATTTCTAGAGAATTTAATAATAAATTTAAACTTTTTTCTTTTCTCTCAGAAATTATAGAAATTATTGATTTAAAAGTTTTTTGGTAGTTATTTTCTCAGCCCTTTCAAAGTTCCCGAGACTTTTTCAACAGTTATTTTCTCAGACCACACAGCAAAACTTGCTCTTACTTCATTTACAGCTTCTCTATTAATAGAAATAATTGCAGAATCCTTTCCTGTTTTAACCCAATGCAAACCTGTTTTAGACATTCCTAAAACTCCTATAAAATCTAAAATAGCTTTTTCAATATTTTTACTAAGGTTTTTTCCTTTAACAAGAAGATATCTTTTATTTTCTCTTAATGAGGGTTTTAATGATTTTAATGGCATTGGATTAAAAATAAAACTAACTTATTAAAACTTATGAATCCAAAAGCATTTTTAAACTATTTTTGATATTTAAACAATAAAATGGAAGTATGTACAATTGGTGGATTTGAAGAAGTGGGAAAAAATATGACTGCTGTAAAAGTTGGTGAAGATGTTATAATTTTTGACGCGGGGATTTATTTACCTGCTGTTATTGAATTACAGGAAGAAGAAGTTCAACAAAGAACATATACTGAAAAAAAATTAAGGGGAATTGGTGCAATTCCCAATGATCTTGTTTTAGATAAATTAGGTTGGAAAGATAAAGTCAGAGCAATAATTATTAGTCATGCTCATTTAGATCATGTTGGAGCTATTCCTTATCTTGCAAATAGATATCCTAAAGCAGAAATACTTGCCACAGCATTTACAATGGCTGTTTTAGATTCAATTTTAAAAGATGAAAAATTAAAAATTAAAAATAAAAGAAGAATAATAAAAAGTAATTCTAGTCATATAATAAAAGGAAAATCAGATAATTATACTATTGATTTTATTCATACTACTCATTCAACAATTCAGTGTGTGTTTCCAGCATTACATACTAAAGAAGGAATTTTCTTTTATGCGCTTGATTTCAAATTTGATAATTTTCCAACAATGGGAAATCCTCCAAATTATAAAAAAATGAAGGAATTGGGAAAGAAAGGAATAAAAGTTGCAATTATTGATTCATTATATTCTAGAACAGAAGTTAAAGTTGGAAGTGAAAAAATTGCACAACATATGTTAGAAGAAGCATTTTCTCATGCTAGAGATAAAAATTCTGCACTTTTTATAACAACTTTTTCGTCCCATATTGAAAGATTAAATAACATTGTAAAATTTGGAAAAAAAACAAATAGAAAAATAATTTTTCTTGGAAGAAGTTTAAACAAATATGTTGAATGTGCTGTTAGTGTTAAACAAGCTCCTTTTAAAAATAGTATAAGGCTTGTTAAGTATAGAAATCAAATAAATTCTGTATTAAAGGAAGTTGAAAAAAACAGAGGAAAATATTTAATTGTTTGCACAGGACATCAGGCAGAATCCGGTTCAATTTTGGACAGAATTGCTAATGGAAAAACCCCCTTTAGATTTAAACAAGGAGACAATTTAATATTTTCATCAAGTGTTATCCCTGTTCGTCCAAATATTGTTGCTCGTGAAGAAATGGATAAAAAATTAAGAAAAACAGGAGTTAGATTGCAAACAGATGTTCATGTGCATGGACATGGAAGTAGAGAAAATTTAAGACTTCTACTTGAAATATTAAAACCTAAAAATGTAATCCCTTGTCACGGGTCTATTGAGTTAATTTCTCCTATGATTGAACTTTCAAAAGAGTTTGGATATGAATTAGGAGAAACATCTCATTTAACATCTGATGGTAAGGTTTTAAAGTTTTGAATTATATAATTAATAAATGGCAAATATAGATCTTTTAGAGGGATTAAAAGTTGCAATATCAAAAGGAGAAACCTTGCAACAAGCAATGCAAAGTTTTTACAATGCAGGATATAATAAAAGAGATATAGAAGAATCTGCAAAAGTTTTACAATCTCAAATTCATCAAGAGCAAATACAAAAACCAAAATTAGTGAAATCTGAAAATAATATTAAAAAACCATCTAAACTTTCTAAACCCCAACTTCCAAAGACAACCCAAAAAATTTCAAATTATGGACAAGAAAAACCTTTTAAGAAGAAGATAATTATTCTTATTTCTCTTTTAATTGTTATTGTTGGAGTTATTTTAGCAGGAATTTTTTTCTTTAGAGAAAATTTATTAGAATTTTTTACTAAAATTCTTAAACGTTAATTAGAAACTTATTATGAAAAATGAAATTTATTCTCCTGAAGAAGATTCTTATTTATTATCAAAGATTCTTCAAAAGAAGATTCCTAAACTTTTGAGTAAAAATCCAAATTTAACTTTTTTAGAAATTGGAAGCGGAAGTGGGATTCAACTTAAAACAGCTTTAAAGTTAGGAATAAAAAACCAAAATATTATGTCTTGTGATATAAATACTACAGCTATTGAACATTGTAAAAAACTTGGTTTTAATTGTATAAAATCAGATTTATTTGAAAATAT
>CAYMCN010000055.1:0-2814 GCA_964389155.1 Candidatus Woesearchaeota archaeon | reverse complement strand
AAAACTATCTCCACTAGATACTGAAGAAATAAGCATTAAAACAGCAATTGCAACTACATCTTGAATAATTAAAATTCCTATTGAAATTTTTCCATAAAGAGAATCTATTTGTTTTTTATCAGAAAGAAGTTTCATAATAATAATTGTACTACTAAATGCAAGAGCAATTCCAATAAATGCAGAAGTTATGTTATCAAAACCAAGCATTAAGGAAACAAAAAATCCTAAGGCAAATGTTAAAGCTATTTGCACAATTCCTATAATCAAAGAAGTTGCCCCTATTTCCTTAATAACTTTGGGATTCATATGTAAGCCAACCATGAATAACAAAAAAGCAATTCCAAACTGAGAGAAAAGATCTAATGTTTCTTGTGAAGCTCCAAAACTAATAATATAAGGACTAATTATCATTCCTGCAATGATATAGCCAATAACAATTGGTTGTTTAAATGTCCTAACAATATAAGATACTATAAATGCTGTAAATAGGATAATTCCTAATTGAATAAATACTTGTTCCATTTTCCTCTTTTATATTAATTAGAAAAATATAGTATAAAAAGTTTTTTCAAAGAAATATTTAAAGAATAAAATCAACCAAGTAGGTCCAGAGGAAGATTTTTTATCATAAATTTTTCTTCGGAAACTTTATAAACAAATCTAACAAAAATTAATTATATTAAAACACGGTTTGCGATTTCCTCGGAGGCAGTTAGAAATCGCCTTTCAGTGCCTAAAGGGAAAATCGAAAAAAACCGCAGGTTGTTTTCAAATGCCAAACGTAAGAGTAAAACTAAATAGCAGTGATATTGAAATGCTTAATCATATTTGTAATTCCATTAGAGATTTGGCAAAAAAATCAGGAGTTATTATTCGTGGACCAGTACCCTTACCAACAAAAAAGTTAAAAGTTACAACAAGAAAATCTCCTTGTGGAGATGGAACAGCAACTTTTGACAGATATGAAATGAGAATTCATAAAAGGCTTATAGATTTGCCCGCAAATGAAAAAGTTCTTCATAATATTATGCGACTTAAAATTCCAAAAAATGTTGATATAAAAATTGAGGTGAAAGATTAAAATGAAACAACAAAAATTAAATTATGTGACTTCTGTCGAGATGTTAAAAGAAGTCACCCTTCAACGCTTCGAGGAAGGAGCGCGAGGAAAACAAGGGGTGTCCTCGCAATGAAAAGATCATCAAGAAGGTGGAAAAAGCGATGGCAAATGCGCTGGAAATGGCAAAGAAAAAGACTGAAAAAGGAAAAGCGTAAAAGAAAACAAAGAAGAGCTCGTAGCAAGTAATTTTTCTTTTGTATGTTTCTGTATAATAATCAATATAAACCAAATTTCTTTTTTGGAAATATGTATTCTAAAAGAGGTATGGATTTTTATCAAACAGGAAGTCTAGGGAAAGAAAATATGGATGTGTATCAGCTTGGTTTTAATTTTTTAAGAAAAAATAATAATAGAGAATCTCTCTGTAAAATAGGATTTATGTTAATGAAGAACATAGATGGTGGAAAAATTTATGGGTTTTTGCATCATAAAGAAGGATGTAGTCTAGTAATAGAGCTTCATCAGGGTTCAAGAACATTTAAGTTAGAAGTTGCTGGAGAAGATACTGAAGGTAGAAAAAGAGTTGCAAAAACACTAATAGATCTTATTGGTTTGAAACTTGAAGATGGAAAAGTCCTTCCAAAATAAAAATAAATCATAACAATCTTTATAAATTTCCTTAAAAATAATTCTATATGGGAAGTGAAATTTGGACTGAAAAATACAGGCCTTCTAAATTTTCTGAAATTGTTGGGCAAGATGAAATTATAAAAAGAATTCATTCACTAACTAATTCTTTAAACATACCTCATTTAATGCTTGCAGGACCTGCAGGAACCGGAAAGTCAACTTTAGCTTTAGTTATAGTAAAAGAACTTTATGGTGAAAACTGGAAAGAAAATTTTCTTGAGTTAAATGCTTCTGATGAAAGGGGAATAAATGTTGTAAGGGAAAAGGTAAAAAATTTTGCAAGGACAAAATCCTTAGGAAATGTACCTTTTAAGATAATTTTTCTTGATGAAGCAGACGCTTTAACACCTGAAGCACAACAAGCATTAAGGAGAACAATGGAAAATTATTCATCAACTTGTAGGTTTATTCTATCTTGTAATTATTCAAGTAAAATTATTGATCCAATACAATCAAGATGTATTCTTTTCAGATTTAAACTTTTAGAAAAAAAAGATGTTGAAAGAGTAATGCAAATAATTGCTCAAAGAGAAAATTTAAGTATAAATCCTGATGCAATTGAAATTCTTTATGAAGGAAGTGAAGGAGACTGTAGGAAATGCATTAATCTCTTACAATCAATAGCTTCAATTTCATCATCAATAACCTCTGAACTTATTATTACAATGATTTCAGATGCAAAACCAAAAGACATTAAAATTGCTCTCGAATATGCTCTTTCTGGTGACTTTCAAAAATCAAGAGAAAAACTTTTTGACATAATGTTAAATCAAGGCATCTCAGGACAAGACATTATAAAAGCAATTCAAAAAGAAATATGGAATCTTCCAGTTGAACCAGAAATAAAGGTAAAACTTACTGAAAAAACAGGTGAATCAGAATTCAGAATTGTTGAAGGTTCTGATCCTTTTATCCAACTTCAAGCTTTGCTAGCAAGTTTTATCTTGGCAGGATTAGGAAAATGACATTAAAAAGTGTCAAGATTCTCGTGCCCTGGAAAGGTATCCTCGCTGGTTTGGGAAAATAAAATGATATCTCAAAAAAAATCCTTAAGAAAAAAAGCT
>CAYMCN010000054.1:0-2986 GCA_964389155.1 Candidatus Woesearchaeota archaeon | reverse complement strand
GAAAATTTAAACAAAGAAATTTCTGTTTCGGATTTTTTTGAAAAAGGGCAATTAGTTGATTTAAGAGGTTTGACAAAAGGAAAAGGATTACAAGGACCTGTAAAAAGATTTGGAATTACTTTAAAATCTCATAAATCTGAAAAAGGACGAAGACGTCCTGGAAGTATTGGACCATGGCATCCTGCAAGAGTTACTTTCCGTGTTCCAATGGCAGGACAACTTGGAATGTTTACGAGAGTCATATATAACAACAAAATAATTGATTTAGGAAAATCTACTGATAAAGAATTAAAAGACATAAAAAATTTCGGAAACGTTAAAACAGATTATATGATTGTTCAAGGAAGTGTTCAAGGCCCTGCAAAAAGACAATTACTTATTACTTCTTCTTTAAGGGAAACTAAAAAACAATTAAAGAAAAGTTATGAACTTTTGGAGTTAAGATGAAATTAACAGAATATGATGGTGTAAGAAAGTTAGAAGATAGTCGAAATTATGCACTTGGAATGATGATGGTTCATTTTATTATAGGAAGATATCTAACAAATCAAAGTCCTGAATCAGTAACTACTGAACAAGTTAGGGAATTAATTGGGGAAAGAGAAAAATATGTTCAATATAGGGATGTTGCAATAGCTCTTGGTGCTGATACTTCAAGACTTCCAAAAACCATAAGGGTTACAAAACCACTTTCTACAAAAATCAATGAATTAGAAAAAAGAGATAGAAGAATTAATCAACTAAAAATAAAATTTGGTAGAACATAAGATGAAAGCAAATTTATTAGATATTAACGGGAAAAAATTGAAAGAAATAACATTACCTAAATGTTTTTCTTCTGAAATAAGAGATGATATAATTGCAAAAGTTCTTGAAGCAAAAAAAAGCAAACAACCTTATGGCCCTTCACCTGTTGCAGGAAATCAACATTCTGCAAGTGGAAAAATAAAACATAGAAGACATGTTTGGAAAACACATTATGGAAAAGGAATATCAAGAATTCCAAGAAAAATAATGACAAAAAAAGGATCTCAATTTATATGGGTTGGAGCTACAGTTCCTTTTGCAAGAGGGGGAAGAAGAGCACATCCTCCAAAAGTTTTGTCAATGATTAATACAAAAAAAATAAACAAAAAGGAATTAAATTTGGCATTAATTTCAGCTATAAGTGCAACAGCTAATGAAAAAGAAGTTCAAAAGAAATACACAAATCTAAAAAATTCGGAAATAAAAAATCTTCCATTTATAGTTGAATCAAAAATAATTTCTTTGAAAACAAAAGAATTAATTGGAAGTTTAAAGAAAATTCTAGGGAAAGATTTATTTGAAGTTTTATCAAAAAAGAAACAAGTAAGAAGCGGGAAAGGAAAAATGAGAGGAAGAAAATACAAAACAAACGCAGGATTATTAATTGTTTCAGGAAAAAGTGAAAAATTAAAAACAAAATCTTTTGATAATACAACTACAGAAAATTTAAGCATTATTGATTTGGCAAAAGGCAAACAAGGAAGATTGACAATTTACACAGAGCAAGCAATTAATGATTTAGGAGAAAAATTAAAATGAAACCAATAGTTTTAGATTTAGAAACAAGTGGATTAGATAAAGTGAATTGTGGAATTTGGCAAATTGGTGCAATTGATTTAAATGATAATGAAGAATTCTTAGAAGAATCAAGAATAGATGAATCTGATTCTGTGGAAGAAGGTGCCTTAGAAGTAATAGGAAAAACAGAAGAAGAATTAAGAGATTCAAATAAACAATCACAAAAAGAATTACTTGAAAAATTTTTCCAATGGGTTGAAAAAAGATCTGTAAAAAATTTCTTATGTCAAAATCCTCAATTTGATATTACTTTTTTAGAACTAAAAGCAATAAAATATGGATTAGACATTCCATTCAAATACAAGGCTTTTGATTCTCATACAATTGCTCAAACAATTTGTCATAAAATACATGGAAGGTTTTTGTTTAAAGATGGAAGAAGCAAATTTAGTTTAGGAAAAATACTTGAATTTGTAGGTATGGAAGATAATAGACAAGCTCACAATGCATTAGAAGATTGCAAACTTACAGCAGAATGTTTTTCAAGATTAATATATGGGAAAAATTTATTTGAAGAATATTCGCAATTTAAAATTCCAGAGGTTTTTAAAAAATGAACTTAAAACCAATAACAACAGAAAAGGCAGTTATGTTAATTGAATCTCAAAACATATTGACATTTCTAACAGATAAACAAAAAACAAAAGAAGAAATCAAAAAAGAACTTGAAGAACTTTTTGAAATTAAAATAGAAAGAATAAGGACATTGATTAGAAATAATAAAAAATATGCTTATGTTAAATTAAAAAAAGAATTTCCAGCTATTGATTTAGCAACGAAATTAGGATTAATGTAAAATGGGTAAAAGAATAATTCAACAAGCGCGAGGGCATGGAAGCAGTACTTATAGAGTTAGAAAAAAAGCATTTAAACATAAAATCAAGTATCCTAAAAAGCTTGAAGGAGAAGGAACTGTTGTTAAGCTCTTGGATTCTGGAGGGCATAGTGCTCCATTAGCAAAAATAAAATACAAGGAAGGAGTTTTTTTTATTCCTGGTTTTAATAAAATGTTTGAAGGACAAAAAATAAATTTTGAATCAAAAGAAATAAAAGACGGAAATATTATGAAATTACAAGATGTTCCTCTAAAAACACAAATTTATTGTATTGAATCAAGACCTGGAGATGGAGGAATTTTTATAAAAACTGCAGGAAGTTCTGCAACAATCAATAAAGTTATCGAAGAAAAAATCTTTATTTTAATGCCTTCGAAAAAGGCGAGAAAATTTCATAAAAATTGTAGGGCTATTATTGGGGTAATTGCAGGTGCAGGAAGACTTGAAAAACCAGTTGTTAAAGCAGGAAAGAAATTTCATATTAAAAAAACAAAAAGTAAATTATGGCCAAGAACTTCAGCAGTTAAAATGAATGCAATTGATCA
>CAYMCN010000053.1:0-3070 GCA_964389155.1 Candidatus Woesearchaeota archaeon | reverse complement strand
TCCTACAAGATTTTCTCCTGAGAATACGCTAACACTAAAGCTTTCTGCTGAATTAGGATTCACTGTTACTGTTCTGCTTGAACTAGCTGGAACAACCACAGTATTTTCACTTACACTTGCTGGTGATTCTGGAAGAACTTTGTAAACTTTCAACTTATTTGTTGGGTTTACAAGAATCAACTCATTACCAGATCTAATTACTGATGTAGGAAGTTCGTTTTTTACAACAATTTGCTTAACTTCATTGATAGTTAAGTCATCGTTTGAAACTTCTACTTCAAGTGCATAAACTCCTGCATTTGCTTCAAAAGGCACTTCTAAGAAAAGCCTTCCTCTTACTGTGTCATCTTTCTTATTGTTACTGTCAAAATCTTCTATTGCAACTAAGTCACCGAAATAAGCTCTTGCTTCAACATTCAATTCAGAAAGTGTTACAGTCACATATAAGTCATCAAGTTTGTTGTAACCAACATTTTTCAAAACAATATCTACTGGGAATGTTTCTCCAGCATCAACTGTATTACTTGTACCTATTGACATTACACCTACATTGTATGAAGGTCTTTGAATTCTTAGTACTATTTCAGCAAATTCTGTTTTGAAGTCACCATTCCAGATTTTTACATCTAAAGACAAGTCATCACTTATTTCATCTTTAAGTTCATAAGGAACTCTAAGACTCAATGTTTTCTTGTATCTTTTACCTTCTTCAACATCTCCAACAAATACTTCTACTTCAGAATCAACTTTAGTTCCTTGAAGTTCTGCTTTTATTCTTACATCAGAAGCATTTTCAAGTGCTTCGAAAATAACTTCGATAGAAGCTTTTTCTCCAGCAATAACACTAATATCTTCATTCCATGATTCAGATATTCCGTCAACTTTAACTGACTCTATTGTTATTAACTGACTTGTTGCGGCGCTAACACTAACAACTAAGAACAATACATTTACAATTGTCAAAAAAGAAACCAAAAATTTTTTGGCATCCATTGTTTGTAATTTTTCCATTTTAGTTTCATAGAAAACAAGGTTTTCTGTATTTTTTTTACATTTGAATCCCTTATAAACTTTATGGTGATAACACTAAAAAGTAACTTTATAGTACTAACTGTTACTAACAATTAGTAAAATCTTATTCTTAGAAAATAAAAAAGAAGCCTAAAGACTTCTATAAACTTAATAATCTTATCTTTGAACTTGTTGCCGAGAAATTATTTGCAGTAATTAATTGAACGTCTACTTCTTCTGCAGATTTTATCACTGTTTGTGTCACAGCGCCATCAATTACAATTGCATAGATGTTTTCTGTTTTTTTTAATGAAACATTCAAGCTTTTTGCCGAAACTTTTTTGATTTCATTTAAGTCTTTGTCTAAAAGAACAGCTTTCCCTGTTCCTTTATTTTTATCAGAAATTTCTTTTAGCTTTTCTTTTTCTTCATCACTGAGTTCTTTGTTGGTTTCTAAGATCTTTTCTTCAGAATCGCTTTTAGAAAATCCTTTTTTTCTAAAAAATTCATTAACAGAAACTTTTTTTCTTAAATTTGTTAAAATTTCTTTTCCAGTTAATTCTTCGACTTCTTTTCCATCAGGAGCAACTGTAATATATTTTACATTTGCATTATCAACAACATTTCTTGCAATTAATTTACCACCACGATCGCCATCAACAAATAAGGTTAAATCTTTTTCTTCACTCAATTCTCTTATTGCTTCTGGAAGATTTGTTCCATTCATTGCTATTACATTTTTTACCCCATTTTTCATTAAATTAATAACATCTGCTCTTCCTTCAACAACAATTAATTCTTTTCCCGAAATATCTCCACAAGGTAATTTTTCTTTACCATGTTCATTAATTTCAACTCTTGAGTGATCTTTAATCTCATTAGAAATTTCTCTTGATTCTATTGAACCATGAACTTCTCCCATTAGTTTTTTAGCACGTTCAATAATATAATCTCTTTTGCTTCCACGAACATCTTCAATTTTTTCAATTTCTATTTGTGCGTCACTTGGCCCAATTCTTTCGATTGTTTCTACTGCTGCAGCAATTAATGTTGTTTCTGATTTGTCTAATGCTGTTGGAATTTTTATAACTCCTGTGGTTTTCTTATTTTCTCTTTCCAAATCAACTTCAATTCTTCCAATTTTTCCTTCTTTTTGAAGCTCTCTCATTTCTAAATCTGTTCCAAGCAAACCTTCTGTTTGCCCGAAAATTGCTCCAATTACATCTGGTTTTTCCAAAGCACCTTCTGCAATGAAATTTGCATATATCATATATTTTATTGATACTGGACTTATTTTTGCCATTGTTTTTTATTTATAATTTAATTAAAATTCCATATATGGAATTGTATAGAAAAATCTCTTTGAGTACCAATTACTGAATTACTATATTTCTAAAAAATAGCATAAAGCTAAAATGAAATGTGAATAATAATAGTGATGATATCTAATAGATCTTTTTCCAATTTTATATGTTGTAATTACTTTTTAAAGTTGTTGGTTTCTATAAAATAATCTTCCAAATAAATTTATAAATGATTAAAATTTCATTCTTTTTATGAAAAGAGGTTTTCAATTAATATTTGGAATTTTTTTAGGCATTATGTTTATTTCATTTACTAGTGCTGCTTGCAATTTAGAAATTTCAATGCTTAATCAAGATCCTTATCCTGCTGTTCCAGGAGATTATGTAAAAATAGTTTTCCAAGTAAAAGGAGTGGAAAATGTTGAATGTGGGAAAGTTACATTTTCTCTTTTAGAGAAATATCCTATTTCCTTTGATCCTGATACAGAATCAACAATACAAGTTTCTTCAGGAACATCTACAAAAGATTTTCAGTCATTTTTAATGGTGCCTTATAAAGTAAGAGTTGATGAAAATGCGCTTGATGGAGATAATCCTATTGAAGTTTCATATTCAAACGCGGTTGGAGAAGATTCATATTTAACTAAACAATTTGATTTAAATGTAGAAGATGTGAAAGCTGATTTTGAAATATTTGTAAAAAATTATGATTATTCAACAAATATTTTAACACTTGAAATTTTAAATATTGCAGA
>CAYMCN010000052.1:0-3080 GCA_964389155.1 Candidatus Woesearchaeota archaeon | reverse complement strand
AATTCCTGATTCTTCAATCACATGTTGTGCGCAAATTTGCCCTCTTGCATTTCCACACAAGTCAACTTCTAAATCTCCATTATTACAAGATGCAAGCCAATGCTCACTTCCTGCAGGGTCTTTTCCATCACCAATATAAGAATCATAAACACACCACTTTTCCCCGTTTTTTCTTTCATTACCTTCTTCATCAATACATCTCAAATCTTTACAAAAATAATCTCCATAATCTGTTTCTTTTCCTGATTCTGATTCAGAACATTGTGTACTTGAAAAAACATTACAATTTCCACAACTTTTAATTGTTTCAGAATCTTCAACATCCACTACACATTCTGGATTAGAAACTTTATTCCAATATTCAGGATTTTCTTCAGCATTTACTTTTCCAGAATCATAAACATTTGCCAAATTCCCACAACTATCTGTAAAGTAAACTTTATCATCAAAACAAGTTGTTTCTTCACTTGGTTCACAACTAGTTTCAAGATTTAAATTTGTGCAAAGATAATTTTCATAAAACTTTCCATCCATGCTTTCACATTCACTCCATGTTCCAAACCTACAATTTCCACCTTGTAAAACACATGATCCTTTTTTCAAATTTCTACCAATGTCTGAAAAATCCAATTCAGTTAATCCTTCTCTGAAATCTATTTCCAAGCCAGCTGAAGTAGATAATAATTCACATTGCTTTTTTGTTGTAAATTGAATCTCACTCCCAACTACACATGCTCCTTTTATACAAGACAAAACTTCATTAATTTCTTGCTGAGTGAAAACCCCACCTTCATTTTCACATTCTTCTCTTGGAGAATTTGCAGAACAAATTTCTCCTTCATTAAAAACACAAGTCCCTATTTCACATATAGAAGTTTCCTGACAACTTGTTGGTAAAGGATTTGCACAACTATCAGGACTTGAAGAATTAAAATTAGAAGGAATGTTTTGACAAATTGCTCCATTGTTTGTTTTAGCACAGCAATTAAATTCTTCTCCTTGAGCTGAAACTATTCCAATTTCTTTAATTGAAAAAAACCATGATAAAAATCCTGCTAATTCTGGGAATGATATTTTTTGATTTTCTGTTACAACATTTCTATCAAAGAAATTTGTTTCATCTATAAAATAACTTTCAGCTACAACAGTATTTAATAGCAATAAAATTTGAATTACCACTAAAAAAATAAATTTCAATTCTTTGTTTTTTTGTTTTGTTTTCATTTAAATCATTCCTGTAGGAATCACACAGCTTCTAATAGCGAACCTGAATTTTTCCTCACTTTTTTTGTGAATTAAAGTATAGATATTTGTTGATTCTCCTGTTTTGAATTTATCAATAGAAAATTCAGGATAAATTAACATAATTCCTGAAATTTCTGCATAACAAAATCTTGCTTCTTGATTAACAATTTCTTGAATTATAAATGAAAGTTCATATAACCTACTTGGAATTTCAATTTTGAAATCTTCTTGCCTTGTTGTTTCACCGCCTTTAGTAAGAATGATTTCAGAATCTGTTTGAATAAAAACTCTTTTTGGAATTATTTCAATGACAGCATCTTCATAATTTGAATTTATAGTATAACCTTTATCCTTAAATAAAGAAGACACCTCATTAAAACAATTTTCAATATCTTCTGAAATATAATTTTTTATTTCTTCTTTTAAATCATTCATGAAATTTGGTTTTTGATTAATACATGGAAGATAGTTTCCTTGCTGATAGCATAAATAAGTAATATTGTGGTAATCTTCATTTCCAAATTTGAAATTAATTGAAAGTTCATTATCAGGATAGCCTCCTTTTAACCCAACTATTTTAATTGCTTCTTTTAATTTATCTTCCATACATATTTTGAGAAAAGCTTCTGGATTTTCTTCTGGTTTTTTCGTAATATCTTCAATAATTCCACTTCTAAAAGCAAAAAATAAAAGAATTATACCAATTAAAATTATTCCAACAATAATAAAAATAGTTACTTGCCCTTTTTTTTCTTTTAAAATCATTTTTTATTTTTTAATTGTTTAATTGCTTCTTCAATTATATGTGATTTGTTTCTATAATCTTCATTTTTCAACTTCTCATTTATGATTTTTAATGTTTTTTCATCTATTGTTGCAGAAATTCTTTTTTTCATAGTAATATTTAGTATTACTTTTTAATATAAAGTATACTTAGTGATATTAGAGAAAAACAATATATAAATGTTTTTGAAAATTATAAGGAATATTAATCTTCGTTTTCAACTCTTGGAGCAAGAATAAAATTAAGTTCCATATCTTGACTTTTAAAATCAATTTTCAATGGATGATCTTCTGCAAAATGTAGAATTGATTTTTCAGAAAGTTTTGCACTTTTCATAAATTTTTGTAAATATTCTAAACTATATTTTGCTTTACAATTTTCTGCTTGTATTTTTACATCTTCTCCTGAAAATTCAGACATTGCAGAATTTAATGATTTTGCTTCAATTACAAATTTTTCATCTTTAATTATAAAAGAACAAGATTCAGCAACAATTCCACAATCTTCAATTGAAGAAATTAAATCACTAGAGTTTAATTCAACTAAAGAACTAAATTCCATATTTGATATTTTTTCTTTAAAATCTATATCTTCACTTTCAACATCAATTAGGTTCAATGTAAAATTTCTTTTGATTCTATCATTAATTTGAATTTTTAACAGATTTTCTTCTTTTTCTAAAATCAACGAACTTCCCGCACCACATCTCTTTAAAATCCTTTTCAAATCTTCTAAATTAATTCCTAAAATTTCTTTACTAACTTCGTATTGTGAAAATGCATTTTTTGAAATTTTAAAACCAACCATTGCAACATTAGCAGGATCCATAGCGCTAATACTCATTTCTTCTTCATTAATTTTTATTCTTACTTCTGCAACTAATTCTGAAATAATTTCCACAACTTTTGTCAATAACACAGGATTTTCTAATTTTACAAGCATTGTAATGGAAAAATAAATTTACTTTTAAGTATTGCTATTCTCGAGTATAAGGAAATTATATAAATATTTCACTTTATTGTTTTTTATGGAGCAAAAATCCTTGAAAGAA
>CAYMCN010000051.1:0-3148 GCA_964389155.1 Candidatus Woesearchaeota archaeon | reverse complement strand
GCACAAGCAGGAATAGATCCCAATGGATTTAATATAATTCTTCAATGGGAAATTCAAAATTTTGTTAGAATGCATCCAGTTGATAGAAGAAAAATAATTGAAGAGGTATCAGGAATTTCAATTTATGAGTCAAGAAAAGAGAAATCTATTAAGGAACTTGAAAAAACTGAAGAAAGATTAAAAGAAGTGTATACAATTTTAAGAGAAAGAACTTCTCATCTGAAAAATTTAGAAAGAGAAAGGCAACAAGCATTAAGATTTAAGAAACTTGAAAGTGATGTTAAAAAATATCAAGCAAGTGTAATTTATTTTGATTTGACAAAAAAGAAAAAAGAAGCAGAAAATATTAATCTAGAAATTTCTAAAAAGAATAAAGAAATTGATAAGATAAAAAAAATAATTGCAAAAAATATAGAAAATATAGGGAATTTTCAGTTAAAAGTTGATTCTATAAAATTAACGATTCAAAAATCTACTGGTTTGGAACAAGAAAAAATAAATCAAGAAATAGCAGATTTAAGGGCTGAACTTGTAGGTTTATCTGTTAAGATGGAAAATTATGAAAGTAAAATATTTGAAATTTCAAATAAAAAATTAGAATTTAAAAAATCAATAAATGAAAATGAAAATTCAGTTAAAGAATTGCGAAATGAGCCTTTAACAAAAAAACAGGAAGAAATTGATATTAAGAAACAAGAATTGGAAAAATTAGAAGAACAAAGAAAGAAATTTTATATAATTAAGTCAGAATTAAAATCAGTTAAAGATAAAATAGAAGATAAAAAAAATCTTTTTCAAACTTATTCTAATGAATCAGATTTTTTACTTGAACAAATTGAACAAATTTCAGAGGAATTATTTGATAAAAAAACCAATGAAAAAAAATTAGATGTTTTGAAAATTTATTTAGAGGAAAAAAATAAAATTTTAATTAATATAGAAGAAGAAAGACAGAAACTAGAAAAAATTTTCTATACAAATGAACATGAAATTAAAAAACAAGAAGAATTAGCTAAAAAGATTTCTAAAATTGAAATTTGCCCTGTTTGCAAATCAAAAATTACTGAAAATCATATACATAATATTAATGATAATACTATAAAAGAAATAAATTCTCTAAAAAAAGAAATAAAAAATTCAAATGAGAAAATTAATGAAATAAAAAAGAACAAAGAAATTATAGGGAAAGAAGTTGAAAAAATTAGTTTAGAGATTTCTAAAAGGGAATCAGATTTGTTAAAATTTTCAAATATAAATGAAAAAAACAATCAGATAAAAATTCTTCATGAGAAAACTAGTAAACTTAAAGAAGAAATTATTAATTTTGAGAAAATAAAAAATAATTTAGAAAAAAAGTTTAATGAAAATTCAAATATTGAACAAAAATATGAGATACTTAGAATTGAAGTTGAAGAAATTTCTTTTAGAAGTAAAGAAAATGTTGATTCTGAGATATCTTTTAAACAAAGAGAATTAGAAAGAGCTAAAATTTCTTTAAAACAATTTTTAAGAGAAGAAGAAGATTTGAATGAAGAACTTTCATTTAACAAAAAGAATTTTGATGAGAAGCAAGAAATTTTAGAAGATAAGAAAAACCAAGAAGAAGAATTAAGTAAGAAATTCAAAAAACTTATCTTAGAAAGGGATGAGTTTTATAAAAAGATTAGGGAAGAAGAATCAAATAATTTGGAAAAACAAAATTCTATTAGAAGTATTGAACATGAAATAAATACTTTTAATATTGAAATAGCGAGGTTTAATGCAGAAATCGAAAACTTTGATAGAGAAATGCTTGAATTTAAAAACATTTTGATAATAAGGGCAAGTAAAGAATCTTTAATTGAAAAATTAAGTAAGACTAAAGAAATGTTATCAAAAATTGGTTCTGTGAATTTACTTTCTTTGAAAGTTTATGATTCTGTAAAAGAGCAATACGATGAAATAAAAGGAAAAGCAGAGATTATTGAAAAAGAAAAAGATGGAATTTTTAAAGTAATTCATGAAATTGATGTAAAAAAGAAAAAAACTTTTCTTAAAACTTTAGATATTTTAAATGAAACTTTTACTAGAAATTTCTCTAATTTAAGTACAAAAGGTAAGGTTTCTCTTGAACTTGAGAACAGAAAAAATCCATTTGAAGGTGGAGTAAATATTTTAATTAAGACAGGACATGGAAAATATTTAGATGTTGCATCTCTTTCTGGAGGAGAAAGAGTTCTTGTTGCTTTATCTTTGATTTTTGCAATTCAGGAATTAAATCCTTATTCTTTTTATATTCTTGATGAAGTTGATGCATCTTTAGATAAAAGAAATGCTGAAAGACTTGCTAACTTATTCAAGAAATATGTACAAAAAGGACAATATATCATAATAACTCATAATGATGATATAATTTCAAATGCAACAAATCTTTATGGTGTAAGTATGCATGAAGGGGTTAGTAAAATTGTTAGTCTAAAGATTTAACTATTTAGTGGTAACAAATAGAAACATTTATAAAGTTTAAACTTTTTTAGATATTATGGAAAAACAATATTTGAGAAGTTATTCACAAAAGATGGTTGATTGGTTGTATAAAGGATATAATCCTATAGAAGAAACTATGTCATGGGGAGATTTACTTAAAGATGATCTTAGAAAATTAACTAGAACTGATAAATCATTTGAAGAAGGAGCTGAAGGTATTAAAGGGTGGAGACCATTGAAAGCTTTCACACCAAAGATGATTAAAACAGGGGCAACACCAGCTGTTAGGAGAGTAGCAAAAACATTATTTAATGATGTTAAGGCAATTTCACCTTCTTTAAAAAGATTAGAAGGATATGTTTGATAATCATTAAGAAAATTCTAAAAATAGCTCATTATTCTCTCTTTTATGAAATTCCTCTTTTTCCAACTATAAAAATATAAAATAAATAAAAATAAAATAAAAATTTAGTAATAACTTTCGCTGAATTCTTCTTCTTTTTCAGGTTTCTTTGTTAACAAGACAATTAATACAACAAGCAATACAACAAAAACTATTGCTAATATTACTGTTAATACAACTACTGAACTTGTTACTTGACTTTCAACATTTGTAAATTCAACTGATCCTACAAGATTTTCTCCTGAGAATACGCTAACACTAAAGCTTTCTGCTGAATTA
>CAYMCN010000050.1:0-3159 GCA_964389155.1 Candidatus Woesearchaeota archaeon | reverse complement strand
GGCGGCGTTTATAATTACATTTAAAAATAATAAAATATTTTAAATTAAAGAGGTTAAAATGAAATCAAAATTATTGAAAAATATTTTTTTAGTTCTAATGATTATATTATTTGCAGGATTTGCAATGGCGTCTGAAGGACACGAGGAAATTAGAGAAGTTTCCGAAGCAACATCAGAGAGAGATTTTAACATTCATATTTCTATAATGTTTATTTTAATGATTTTGTTGATGGTAGTAATTTACTTAAGTTTTAAGTGTTGGGATATTTTTGAAAAAAAAGAGATTTCATTTTCTTTTAGATTTATTACAGTGGGATTAATTATTTTAGCAATGAATCAAGTTTTACATACTTCAAGTCACTTTGGAATAATTATTTTTGATAATCTTTTAAAACATATTATGGATATTATAGGATATTTTATTTTAGGTTTAGGTCTTTATTTTATAGTTAAAAATAAAGATACTTTATAATCTAATATTATTTAGATATAAACAAAGATTTTTTTATTGTTCAAAGAAATCTAAAACTCTTGCATCAGGACTTAAAAGATAAATATGATCTTCTTTAGATCTCAATCCCCTGTAAATTTTTTGCAGTAATTCTCTTTTTGCTTTATCTTTATAAAAATCCCAATAATATTGCGGTTTTGTTTGTTTTAATATTCTCCAAAAATCATCTTGTATATTTGGATTTGGATATTTTGTAAAAACAATACTATTACATTCATTTCCTGGAAAATCAATACCTCTTGCACATTTTGTTGTAAAAAGAACATCAATTTTTCCTTTCTTAAAATTTTCAACAACCAAACCTTCCTTATCATTATTTTGTAATTCTCTAAGCTCACTTTTTGAGATTAAATTATTAATATTGAATCTTTTAATTTCTTCTTCTGTTGGCAAATCACTAAATGCATGAATATGAACTAAAGTTGGCTTTTTTGAAATCTCAATACTTTTACTTAATGCCAACAAATATTGTTCTCGTGTATGATTACCATTTGAAAAATTTTGATATTTGCAATCAATTTCAAATCCGGTTTTCTTAACTTCAATATTTCCTTGCTGTTGAATTTCCGCATCTATTTTTATAAAAGCCTCAATTCCAAAAACATTTTTTAAAACATTTTCCGAATGAAGAGTTCCAGACATTAAAACAATAACCTCATTTTTGTCAACCATTTCCTTGAATTTTTTTGCAAGATTTGTTGTAATAACATTAACTAAGAGATTATTGTCTTGATCATTAAATGTCAAATAAGTTTCATCAAAAAAATCCTCAAACATTTTAACGGTTTCTTCAATATCAAACAAATAACTTTCTTCTTCTATTTCTTCAAGAAATTTAGGTGAATCTAAGAATAATTTAAACAAGACATAAATTGGATTTTCTTTTAAAGGAATTATTTTATTAGATTTAATATTTTCATTTGTTTTATTATCAAATTTTATTTCAGTTATTAATGAAATCATTTGTTTAATCATCTCATTTACTTCTTCACTAATTCCTGTTAATTGTATTAAAGAATTTTGAAGTCTATCAAGATGAATAGTTCGCTGATTAGAAAAACTATCAAGAAATTCATCACATTCATCAATTATTTCAACTTTTGTTTTAGGTTTTCTATTTAGTGCAGATTCTAATTTGTATTTTAAAGAATTAAAAACAATTACATCTGAATCAATGTAAGAATCAAATTGTTCATAGAATTTACATCCTGGTTTTCTTTTGTAAATAACAAATTTAGTATCTTCTAACCCTTCATAAGTTCTTTTTTCTGAAAATTCTATATTTTTAAGTTCATATTTGTCAGGTAAAACAGGAGACCAATAAGGGCAAATACTTGCTAATGGAATTCTCTTAACATCATTAATTTTAATAATATTTCTAAGGTTAATATTTTTATTTTCTCTTAAATATTCTTTAATTCTTCTAAAATTTCTTTCCTTTATTTCTATTTTACAAGGAATTTTCAAATTATCTGCAGAGAAATCTTTTTTGTTTTTTTCTTCAAGTTCTTTTTTACTAAACTCAAAAATATCACTTAATTTTGAATTAACTTCTTTTTTTATTTGAGGAATTATAATCTCATTATTTTTTAAAAAAAGACATCCATGATTATTCCTTCCAGTCATAACACTTATCTTTAATTTTTCATTATTTTTATTTAGAAGATATTTATTATTTTCATTAATTGAATTTTCCCCATAATCATCTTTGTATTGTTTTTGCAAACTTTTTCCAGGAACAACTATTGATGTTTTTCCAATATTTTTTGCAACATTTAATGCTATCGCACTTTTTCCTGTTCCGCACACACCATGAATAAAAATTATTTTATGTCCCTTGTCTATTGATTCTAAAACTTCTTTAACAACATCTTCTTGAGATTTTCCATTAGAAAACTCCAAAGGTTCAAGAAATTTTTTATTTTGATATAAACTCCACATTTTATTAATCCTAAAATTTAGATAAATAGAATCTTTTTATATAATTTGTCAAAAGTCTCAGCTGAGAATTTTCTTTAAGAAATTTTTTACAAATTGAATTAATTTTTCTTCCCTATTTTTCATATAAGCTAATTTTCTTTCCTTTAATTTTTCTTCACCTAAACCAAAACAACCATAAATATACTGTTTAAAAGATTGTTTTGTTTTTACATTTTCAATTTTTATTCCTTTAGGAAATTTTTTATCTCTTTTTGCTTTTTTTATTATTTCTTTATATTCTTTATAATGTAAAGGAAAAGTGTCAAAGCCAACTCTATATCCTTTTTTTAATATTTTTCCAAGGTAAAGTATATCTTCTTCACTATCCTTTCCTTTTAGAATTAATATTTTTTTTACTTTCCTATTTTTCAATTCTTTTATAGCTCTTTTTTCTCTTTCTTTTTTTGTTTCTTTTAATGAATCAGGGATTAAGAGATAATTAAGTTTCTTTTTTCTAAACATTATTAAAAGAATAATAAATCCTATAAAAATTATTTGTTATCAAATCTGTACAATTTTTTGACTAACTAAAAGCCTCAGACAAGATTTGAACTTGCGACCTATTGATTACGAATCAATTGCTCTACCGCTGAGCTACTGAGGCGGCGAGACAACCTACGGTTTTCTTTGCGTAACTTTCCCTTTCAACACTGAAAAGCGATTTCTAA
>CAYMCN010000049.1:0-3201 GCA_964389155.1 Candidatus Woesearchaeota archaeon | reverse complement strand
TCCTTGCCCTTTCAATGTAAAAATTAAAATTATAACAATTGCAAGAACTGCAAGTGCAATCAAAAGCCATGGAAGATACTCTGTTATTATACCTCTTTTATTTTTCTTCATAAGATAAAATAATAAAGATAATTAATAAATGTTTTTGAAGTTTAAACAAACAATCCCCTAATTAAAAATAGTGTGAATAAAAAGAATATTAAAAAAAAGAATATTCCTAATCCTACTAAACCTTCATATTTAGGATATTTGAAACCAAACTTAATTGAAAAAATTCCTAAAACAAAAGATAATGGATAAATTACCTGTATCCATAATGACCAATTTTGAAAGATATTAATCAATTCACCCAACATAATAGAAACAAAATTACATGATTAATAAATCTTTGGAAGACTACAGAAATTATATGAATTTTGCCACTTTCAATCGAAGTGTTTCGTTAAAGGAATTTTATTCATTAAATTTAAATATATTGAAAATTATAGGGAATTATGAAAATTAATTTTGTAAGTAATATTATTAACAAAATAAATGGAAATAAAAATAAAAATATTATCTGGTTTTTCTTAGTTGTAGGATTTATTTTATCAATTTATAATCTTATTTTAGACCCCTTTATTTTACTTTTTTCCCCTTTTGTAATAATTTTCACACTATGGCTTTTTTTACCTTATATTATATTTTCGATTATTGCATTCAAAATAAAAGAGAAAGTATTATTAATTATAACTGGATCAATTATCTTATTAATTGATATTTATTTTCATTATGTAGTTTTAACTGGTTCTTCTACTGCAGGAATACTTTTTGTTTTTACCCCAATTCTTTTGATAGTGTTGATATTTACTTTAATTGGAATAGGAAAACTGTTAAAATTTACATATTCAAAATTTAAAAAATAATCTCACAATACCTTGTTGTGTTTCAGGTAACTTATTAGGTTTACAATTTTCCAACAAACATTAATAAATGTTTTCAACTCTTAAAATCCTCCAACAACAATTGAAGACAAGAAAAACAAAGCCAAAGTTGCTAAAAGAGCTGTAGAAATATAAAATAACATTCCTGTTTTAAGATTTCTTCCGATTTTATTTACTTTCTGTAACTTATCTTCTCCAGAGTCAATTGTAACTAAAGTTCCAGTCAAAATAAAAATTATTTGAATCAAATAAATTCCAAGTGCGATCTGCAAATAATAAGGAGGAATCATTTTTGCAAGATCAAATATACTTAATAAATTTCCAAAATTACCCATTCCTGCTCCTTCACCAAGTTCAGAAACATTTAAACTACTTAAAATAGAAGTAATCATTGCAGCTAAACCAACAACAATTCCAGATAATAAAGGAGCTAAAAAAGTCATATTACTTTTCATGTCGGAAATAATTTCTGCAAGCATATCTCTTAACCTATTTGTAATTTTCTGAATATTTTTTACATATTGTGAAATACTCATCAAACTTATAGCTGCAATTTTCAAACCTTTTTTTGAAGACTCAACAAGAACCTTCATACTTGTTGCAATAAGTTCTGAAGGATAATAATTAACAGCACCTCTTCTAGCATCAAAAATTGCTTTTTCAACACTCATTCCACTTTGCCTTATATTGTAATTAACTCTTCTGAAAAAATCTTCTGTAATCAATCCTCTTGAAGATTCTGCAACTCTTCCAAATGCAATCTCAGGAGGCATTCCATTTCCAATTCTATTTCCTAATTGAAATAAAGAATTATTAAATTCTTTTTCAAGTTGTTTTGTTTTATCTCTTTCCTTAATTAAATCCTTTGTTTTATCACCATAAGAAATTATGAAAAATAAAGCAATGCTTAATGGAATAAGCATACCTAAAATTAATGCCCCAACTCCAAAAGGCCCTGTAAAACCATTTCCTGTCTGGATAAATCCAAAAAACATTTCATCTCCAAAAAACCCTAAACCCAATTGAGCAAATGTAAAATCTTTTTCCATTCCAAAAAGCTCAGGAATAAATGTATATTGGAAAATTAAAGGAAGCAACCCAATTATAAGTAAAGGAAAACAAATCAATGATGCATTAATATAAGATTTATTACTTTTATATTTATGATAAAGAGGATTTCTTTTAAGTAAACCTGTTTCTCCATAACCTCCAGGTCTCAAAAACATAATTTTATCTGTTAAATAAAAAGAAAGGAAAGGCAAAATTAAAGTATAAAGAATAAAAACATGATGCCATTTCAAATAATCACCAACCATTGCAGAAGCTAAAGGTAATAGTGCAATTCCTAAAACAGGCAATACAACTGTAAGCATATAAACATTAGTCAAAGGACTTCTTACTGTGTGTGTGAATCTAAGCATTTTATCATAAACACCGTCAAGAATAACTTGCAAAGCTTTTTCCAAAGTAGAAATTCTTCTTTCATTATTTGGCTCAAATAAACTGCTTTCAATTAAATGAAAAGATTCAATAAATTCTATATTGTAATCTCTCCATGTTTCAAGATAATTATCAAGACTTTCTTTAATTGTTGAAAATTTACTTATCTCAACATCATAAAAAATTTTCTTAAAATCAAGTGCTAAAGGATATTGTAAATGTTGTGAAGCAAATTCAATTGCTCTTTCAAGATTAGGTGTATGCCTCATATAAACTACAATATGCAAAATTGCAGGAACCATTTGGCTTGAAGCTTTTAATCTCCATTGATTTGCCAATCTTTTAGGATAAGCATTAATAAAATAAAATAAAAATAAAGAAACAGTAACCATTAAAAAAAAGAATAAAAAAGGAAATGATGCAATGCTTCCATTAATTAAAACAATTGCAATTGAAATAAAAACACCAATAAGAAATACTGCAAGAAAAGACATAACACTTAAAGTTAATGCTTGCCAAGGTTCAATATTAAGATGAGCAATTTCAATTTGTCTTTTAATTCTTTCTTCATCTTTTTTTGAAACATTTAATTTTACTAAAGTTCCAAGACTTTTAACCCACTTCTCATATCTTGTGAGTTCAGGTTCCATTTCCTGTTTAAATTTCAAATACTCGCGACTATAATTTCCTTTTTTAATATTAGAAGTAGTAATTTGACCTTCTATTTTACTTCCATATTTTCTCAAAATATCATCAACACTTGGTTTTTCAGGAGACATTAAATTTCACACTCTTTTATTTTAAAGAATAAAAACTAATTAATAAATGTTTTTGGAAA
>CAYMCN010000048.1:0-3207 GCA_964389155.1 Candidatus Woesearchaeota archaeon | reverse complement strand
GGAATTATAATTATAATAGCGGCTATTGCAGGATTTTTTATGTTTGAAAATAGTTCTACTGAAGAAAGTCATGAGCACGTGGTAGATAATGTACATGAAGATAGTTCTGCTGAAATCCATATTGTTGAGGTAAATATGGATGAATTTGGTAGTGGATATAGTTTAGATGATCTTACCATTAATGTAGGGGATACTGTAAAATGGGTTCAAACAGGTATGATGGCACACACTGTTACTTCTGATGATAATAGCGATGGAATGATGAATATGGGAGATGGTGAGCTGTTTAGTTCTGGTAATATGGATATGGGTGATGTGTATGAATTTACTTTTAATGAAGATGGTGAGTTTCCATATTATTGTGATTATCATCTAATGCCTATGCCTGGCATGATGCCTATGAAAGGGAAAGTTATTGTTGGCACTGGTTCTACTTCTTCAGAAACAAAACAAGAGTCAGAAAATATGGAAGAAACAACTGAAACAATAGAGCCTCTAACATATAATATGGAAATAAAAGATCATGTATTTTCTCCTAAAATATTAACAATAAAAAAAGATGACATAGTTGTTTGGACAAATATGGACTATTCAAAACATACAGTGACTTCTGATTCTGGAAATGAACTTGATTCGGTTTTATTAAGCAAACAAGAAACATATTCCCATACTTTTGATAAAATGGGGAATTATAATTATGCTTGTTCAGTACATAGTAATATGAAAGGAACAATTATTGTAGAATAATTATTTTCTCTTTGTCTTAATTATTTCTGATGCTTCCAATCCCAAATAAAAACCAAGTATATGGTAAACCCACCAGAGAATTGGATGAAGCATAATTCCAAAAATCATGAATGGAGGTGCACTATATCTGGCCACAATTCCAAAAAATTCTTGAACAAATCCTGAATATGAAGATATCAAATATGAAAAAGATATCCATGTTCCAAAGAAAACTGAGAATAAAAGTTTTTTAACATGTTTTTTGCTATCGAAAATTTCAAACCAAATAAATGCAAATAAAACAGAATTAAAGAATTTAATTAAGTAATAATAATTACTTTCCCCCACCCCTACGATATGCATAATAAAATCAGTTAACCAAAAAATTGCAACTACAATAAAAATTTTGTAAAAAGTTTCTTTTGTTATTTTCACCTTCATAATAACTTTAAAAAGACTCATCTATTTAAACCTTTCAAAATAGCTTTTTTTTAATATATTCTTTAAAAGATACTTTTTTAAACAAATTATTTTTGAATAAATCATGAAAAAGAAGAAAATTCGTGAAAAAGGAAAAATTCCTTTTAGTAAGTACTTTCAAGAATTTGAAAATGGGGAAGCAGTAGCAGTTGTCAGAGAGCCATCAATAAATGCAAATTTTTCTCAAAGATTACAAGGAAGAACAGGAATTATAGAAGGTAAAAGAGGGAAAGCGTATATGGTAAAGATTAATGATTTGAAAAAAGAGAAAAAATTTTTGATTGAGCCAATACATTTAAAAAAAATAAAATATCTTAATAAAAATGATAAAAAATAACCAATTATTGAGCATAGCGGAAATTACTGAGTATGTTAAAAAAGATAAAGATAATGAAGAATTTTTCAAATTCGTAAAAAATTTTGTGAAATTAAACCCAAAGGAAGCAAAGGAATTAAGAGGAAAAATCGAAGAACTTAAATTAATGAAAATAAGATCTGAGCATTTAGTTAAAATAATTGATTTAATGCCTGAAGATGAAGAAGATTTAAATAAAATTTTTACAGATGTAAGTTTAGACAAAGATGAAACACAAAAAGTTCTTGACATTGTCAAAGAATTCAAATAAAGAAAATGAAGAAAGAAGAATATTCAATAGTCTTAGATTATCTACCAAATGGATACCCTTTAGAAGGAAAAATGATGCCTGTAGCTCAAGCTATAGGGGAATCAAATCTTATTTTATTGGAATTAATTCCAAGAAGAGGTATCAGTTTAGAAATTGGGGAAAGAGTTTATATTGGTGAAGGGAAAAGGGATAAAATTTATTACATTCTGGGAAGACTTAAAAAAGAAAAAATTACTCAAATTGCTAAAGAAGAATTAGAAAGATTTATAGAAGAAATTGTTAAGAAAAGAGAAAAAGAATTTGTTAATTTCTTTAATGAAGCTGAATCGATAAATAAAAGAATTCATCAAATAGAATTTCTTCCAGGACTGGGAAAAAAATATATGGTGGAAATATTAAAACAAAGAGCTATAAAAAAATTTGAATCTTTTGAAGATTTAAGGAATAGAATTCCAAATCTCCCTTTCCCTGAAAAAGCAATTGAAAAAAGATTAGTTCAAGAATTAACAACAGATGAAAGGCATCATTTATTCACACAATAAATATTAAAATGGAACAAAAAACAGAAATAAAAAAAGAAGAAACAAAAGAATTTAGTTCAGCTCCTAAAAAAGATGAAGAAAGAATAATTAGAATTTTATCAACAGATATAGAAGGAAAAATGAAAATTTTTCCAGGTTTAACAAAAATAAAAGGAATTTCATGGAGTTTTTCTAATGCAGTTTGTAAAATTTTAAAAATTGATAAAAATAGAAAAATAGGTTCTTTAAATGATGGAGAAACAAAAAAAATATTGGAATTTATAAAAAACCCAAAAGTTCCAAAATTTATTCTTAACAGAAGGATTGATTTTGAAACAGGTGAAGATAAACACATAACAGGGATTGACTTAGAATTGAAAAATGAATTTGACATTAAAAGACTTAAAAAAATAAAAAATTACAAAGGATATAGGCATATGTCAAAATTACCTGTTAGAGGACAAAGAACAAGAGGAAACTTTAGGAAAAACAGAGCAAAAGGAGTTGGAATTAAAAAGAAAGGTAAAAGGAAATGAGTCAAATAGATGTAGATCTTCGTGGAATGGTGTATCACACAGTTGGAACTAAAATAACATCTTCTAGATTGAAACTTGAAAGGGGAAAATCAGAAGATGCGGAAAATAATAAGTTAATTTTAATTGAAGAATTAAGTGCTTTGGGAAATTATCGATGGAGAGATATAGAAGGGATAGGTGAATTTGAAAAAGCATATGATGAAATTATGGGAGGGTGGCAAGAATGAAAAAGAAACACAAGCAATATTCAAAACCAAAAAAACCTTTTGAAAAAGAAAGAATTCTTGAAGAAGAAGAAATAAAAAAAGAATTTGGTTT
>CAYMCN010000047.1:0-3235 GCA_964389155.1 Candidatus Woesearchaeota archaeon | reverse complement strand
CCAATGTTTGTTTCTATTTTAAGAAAACCTTCAGTACAAAAAGAATTAAAACTTAATGAAGATGAAATTGAATATTTGAATAAAATTGTTTAAACCAAACAATTAAAAATATTCTTTAATTTTCTTATCCATGGCATACGATATCCAACTTGGAAGAAATGAAGCTGACAAAAAAACTTTTGGTGATAAAGGTTTTGTTTTGCTTGGAAAAAGTTATGTAAAAATGGGGCAATATACTTCTTTAAGTAATAAAATTTTCATGGATGTTGCACGTAGTCATGTAGTTCTTGTTGCAGGAAAAAGAGGGAGTGGAAAATCTTATACACTTGGAGTATTAGCAGAAGAGCTTTCAAATCTTCCGAAAGAAGTAAGTCAAAATATCGCTTCTTTAATCTTTGATACAATGGGAATTTATTGGACAATGAAATTTCCAAATGAAAAAGACAAAGAACTTTTATATGAATGGGATTTAAAATCAAAAAAATTACCTATAAAAATTTTTGTTCCTTTTGGACATTATGAAAAATACTTGGAAAAAAGAATTCCTGTAGATAAAAAATTTGCTTTAGATGTTTCAGAATTAAATTCTGAAGATTGGATTATAACTTTTGGTTTAGACATGATAAATCCTGTAGCTGTTTTAATTGAGAGAACATTGGGTGGATTAAAAGAAAAATTTGGTATTAAAGAAATAATTGAAAATTTGGAAAAAGATGAAAAATCTTCAGAAGAAATTAAAAGTGCTGCTGTTGGTTTATTTGAAGCAGCAAAAACATGGGGAATTTTTTCAGAAAAAGGTGAAAATCCAACAAAAATAAATGATTTAATTTCGGGTGGAATGACTTCTGTTTTAGATTTGAGCGTTTATAATTCAGTTGGATTATTTAATGTAAGAGCATTAGTTATTAGCTTAGTTTCTAGAAAAATTTTCAATCAAAGAATGGAAGCAAGAAAAAAAGAAGAGATAATGTCATTAGCAAAAGGTTTTGATTTTTCATCATCAGAAGAAAAAAAAGAAACTCCTTTAGTTTGGTTTTTCATTGATGAGGCTCATGAGTTTTTACCTTTACAAGGAAAAACAGTTGCAACAGATGCTCTTGTACAATTATTAAGGGAAGGAAGACAACCAGGAATTTCTCTTGTTTTAGCAACGCAGCAACCGGGACAAATTCACAGAGATGTAATGACTCAGTCAGATATTGTGATTTCTCATAGAGTTACATCTCTACCTGACTTAGAAGCATTAAATTACATAATGCAAAGCTATTTTTTAGAAAGCATAAAAAAATATATGGATGATTTGCCAAATTTAAAAGGTTCTGCAATAGTTCTTGATGACAATTCTGAAAGAATTTATCCTATGAGAATAAGACCAAGATTTACATGGCATGGAGGAGAAGCTCCAACAGCCATAAAGGCTGATAAAGGATTTTAAAACCACTTTATAGTAATTACAATAGGAAGACTTATAAAGTTTAAATTTTTAGGAATTTTATGACAAATAAACTAGAAGAATTTGCAGAAGTAGTGAAACCTTCAATACTTTCTAGAGAGCTTGCAAGAAGGGCTAAAGGATATATCCCTTTAGAAGTAGCATTAGAAATTACTGGAAGGATTGGTGGAGCAATAGTATATCCAGTAGTATCTGCAGCAGTTAAATTTAATAGAGTAAAAAGAGGATCTAAATATTAATTTATTTTAAAATGAATAGAAGAAAATTTTTAGGATTAGCGGGAAAAGTAAGCTTGATTGGTTTAGGAATGAGCACTTTACTAAAAAATAGCTATGCAGGAATAATGCCAACTACAAAAGAACCTCTTAGTAATTCAACTTCTGTTAAATATAATTCAGAAGGTAAAAATGTAGAGATTAAAGATTTGGATGGAGATGATAGAATTGATATTACTATAATAAGAGGAAAAACTCCTTCAGGAGAAGAATGGAAATTAATTTATAGACCTGATGTGTCAAGTGGCTTACGAGAAAATAACTATTTAGAAAGTTGGAGAGCATATCCTGGAGATGGAAGTTCACATGAAATAAGTAAAAGAGAAGTTGAAATTCTTCAAGAAATTTTTGATAAGATGAGAAATTAAAATGGAACAATGTGAAATGGTTGGAAGTGGAAGGGCTTATGCAGTTAATTTCTCAAGAGAGATAAGAGAACAAGCAGTTAGAGAACAAAATTATCTTCCAAAAATAAATTTAGTTCTATGTGAAATTCCTAGAGGAGAATGTCCTTATGGAAATGAAGGAAAAAGATGTTTATTTTCGGATTCGAATTCGCCAACAGGAGATGTTTCCATTTGTAATACAGATGGATTTGTTAAAAGAACAGGATTACTTATAGTAGAATCAAATGATAACTAAAGAATCTTAAAATCAATCCTAACTCTAATTTTATAAGGGGCAATTTCACCAGCTATTTTTGTTTTTAAAATCTTAATCTTTTTTTTGTATTTTTTTGCTTCTAGTTTTATTTTTTCAACAACAGAATTAATTTCATCTTCTTTGCAAAAATCATAATAATAAATTCTTGTATTTTTTTTACTTAACATAAATGCTTCCTTAAGAAAAGAATCTTTCAACTGCGGACGAGGCATTACAATTACATCAAATTTCTTATTTAACTTCTGCCCTTTGTAAAAATCTTTTTTTAAGATTTTTCGGGGTACGCCTGTGGTGCCAGCAAGTTTTTTTATATCTCCTTGGATTGTCTCAACTTTGCCCCTTTGGGGTACACCTGAAGGTGCATCTTTTAATTTGTTTAATTCAACATTTAACTTAGCATATTTGTTTGCTTCCTTATTAATTTCAATAGAAGTAACATTTGCTTTGGAATTTTTTGCAATAACTATTGGATAAGGTGCAACACCTGAAAACATAACTAAAACTTTATCATTCTTTTTAATTTTTGAAGCAATTTCTTTTCTTTCATTGCTTAATCTAGGAGAAAAATAAGTAGAATCAATATTAAATCTAAAAACACAATTATTTTCTTTATACAAAACTTCCTTTGTTTTTTCTCCAGCAAGATGCTTTGTTTGAATTTTTCTTAATCTTCCTTTAACTTTTCCTTGCTTTTCAAGAATTGTTCTTACTGACTTGTTTTCTCTTAAAATCTTTTCAGCAAATTTTTTGGTTTCATTTAAATTTAAATCCCTAGGAAATTTTACAATTGCAATATTTCCTAAAATATCAAATGCTCTTGGATTTTTGCTCATAAAAAAATAAA
>CAYMCN010000046.1:0-3298 GCA_964389155.1 Candidatus Woesearchaeota archaeon | reverse complement strand
CTCACACGACTTAACAACAGTTAAAGAGAAAATCCTTGCAGGATTTTCCCAAATTGCCTACGCCAACTTCAGATAATCTCAGTGTTACAATTTAAAAACATACCAAATAAAATATTAATATATGGAAACAGCATTAAAAATACTTTCTGATGAACATCAAAATATCTTAAAGATGATTGATAGATTATCTGAAGAATGTGATTCTTTACAATCTGGAGGTGAAATTAATATGGATTTTTTTAAAAAAACCCTTGATTTTGTTAGAGGTTATGTGGATAAATTTCATCATGCTAAAGAAGAAGATATTTTGTTTGTAGAACTTTGTAAAGATGAGGTTCAAATGCAGTGTAATCCAACACAACAAATGTTGCATGAACATAATTTGGGAAGGAGTTTTATTAAAGAATTAGAAAAAGAAATTAAAGAAAAAAATAAATCTAAAATAATTGAAAATACAAGAGCATATGCACAACTTCTTAAGGATCATATATTTAAGGAAGATAATATTTTGTATCCTTTAGCAGATGAAGCATTAAATTCAAATATTAAGAAAAATATGCTTGAAAGATTTAAACAAGTTGAAAAAGAATTATCTAAAGAAAAAGAGAAGCATCTATTATTTCTAAAAGAGATAAAATAAAAAAATGGAATTTCAGATATTAATTCTGGAGGTTTTAGGTTTAGTGATTTTTTTATTTTGGATTTCTGTGGCTTTTTTAGGTGCACCTTTTGAGTCAACTAGTAGAAAAACTCTAAAGAAAATGATTGAATTTTCTAAGATTAAAAAAGGGGACATAGTTGCAGATTTGGGTTCTGGAAATGGGAAAGTTGTTATAGAATTTGCAAAGTTAGGAATTGAAGCTCATGGATTTGAAATAAATCATTTTCTTGTTTGGTTTTCAAGAAGAAAAATAAAAAAACTAAATCTTGAGAAGAAAGCATTTATTCATCGAAAAAATTTTTGGAAACAAAATCTTTCTAAATTTGATGTTATAAGTATTTTTCAAGTAGGATATATTATGGGAAAATTGGAGAGAAAATTAAAAAGAGAATTAAAACATGGTTCAAGGGTTGTTTCAAACACTTGGAAATTTCCTAATTGGAAATATAATAAAAAAGATAAGTGGGTTTTTTTATATGAGGTTTAAATCTCAAAAATTTTTTCTTTTCTACTAACATTAATCACATGTGTTTTCCCTATTTTTTCTTCAAATCCTGCAGCTTCATGAATGTGGGAAAATACTGCAATATCTGGTTGGAATTTTTCAATAGCATCCCTTACAGCTTTTGAGCCCTCAAATCCAAATAATTCTGACTTAGTTCCTTTGGGGTGTATATGGGTAACCATTATTTTTTTATCTAAACCTTTAATTTTTTCATTCCCTTTTCTTAATAGTCCTAAAATTTCTGAATCTTTGATTTGATGGATTCCTATATCTGCCCCACCTGCTCCGAAAACCCCTAAATCATCTTTTATGAAATGATATCCGTGAATATTTTTTGTGTTTGGATATAGCTCAGCTAAAAAATTAACTGTTGCAACACTTTCATGATTTCCAGGAATTAAGAGAACTTGTTTTTTTGCTTTTACAAAAGGACCAATAATATTTTTTGTTGAAGTTTCAGCAAAAGTTAAATCACCTGTTAAAATTACTAAATCAACTTTTTCTTTTTCTGCTTTTTTAGCAATTTTTTTTACAAGTCTTTCATCTCCATGAAGATCTCCTACTGCAAGAATTTTTGTTTTTTTTGAATTTTTTTTCATATAAATCAAGAAACATTTTAATTAATAAGTTTTTTGAATTTATAAAAACTAATTTAAAATTCCCTCTTTGTCATTATCAAATGGTGGTATAATTAGAACTTACAAAAGGTTTAAAAGTAATATACTTTCTGATATATCTATTAGAGTATATATAAAATGAAAGAAAACTTTGATATATTTTTTAGAAGAAAGCCGGCAATGATGTTAGTAGCTTTGAAAAAGAATTCAAGAATGAGATATGGTAGTATTTTAGCTAAAGAAGTTGATTGTACTTATAGCCATGCAGTAAAAATTTTGCAAACATTGGAATATCTTAATTTAGTTGTTTTTGAAAAAAAAGGCCGAATAAAAATTATACAACTAACCAAAAAAGGAAAAGAAGTTGCAGATGCTATTGAAGATATACAAGAATTAGTTAAGTAATTTTTCTGGTTTAAATTTTTTAGATTTTATGGTCTTGGAGAGATTTGAGGCTCAATGAAATTGAGTCATTTTGTAGAAAACTTCTTTGTGAAATTCTTGTATAGTCTTGGAGGAATTTGAGGCTCAATGAAGTTGTGTCATCCCGTGGGAAACCTTTTAGGGTGAAAATCCAATGGCCCTGGAGGGATTTGAACCCCCGACACCTGGATTAAGAGTCCAGTGCTCTGCCAAACTGAGCTACAGAGCCATTTAATTTTAATTATTTGTCAGAAAAAGTTTAAATTTTTATCTATATTCCCGCCATGTGTGTTCGCACTTCACACACTTAAAAAATTTGGTTTCAGATTCATCCCCTGCTCTTGTTTGAACAGTCCAAAAGTAACATTCTCCATTTTTACATTTTCTACAAGTTTCCGCAATTTTAGGAAGAGTTTGAGTATCTTTATCACTTACAACAGCAACTTCTTTTTTTTCTTCTATTTTTTCATTGGTGTTTATTTTTATTTTTTCCTTAGTAGAATAACTACATCTAGGACATCCGTAATTTTTTGTTTTCTGAACAAGAACTGCACCACATTTAGGACAAAATTCCATTTTAACTTAATTTTTTAGATAATGTTTGTTTAAAAAACTTTCTTTAAAGAGGTACTATCTAATCATAGAGACTTAATCACAAAATCCTTTATTAGAAGAAGATTTTTTATTCTCAAAGAAGATTAATTTTATCCATCCTGCATAAGGCGCAATTTTAAATTGAGCTTTTCCCATTACTTGATCTTCAGGAATATTTTTTTCAATTGGTAGTTGTTTTGGATTTGTTTTTAGATTATCTCCAATTGTTGAGAAATAAAATTTTCCTTCATTTGAGCTTGTATTTATAACTCTATGAATTATTGGGGTTTTACTTCCAGAATTAAATATTATTATATCCCCTATTTCAATGTTTTTAGGTTTTGTTCCAGTTATAAATAAAATATCTCCTTTATTTAATCCATTTTTCATTTTAAACTTTTCAAATTCTTCCTTAGATATTTCAAAATTATTATATTTATTTTTACTCTCTTCCCACCAGTCATTATAATTTGAAAGTAAATTTCCATCATGATACAT
>CAYMCN010000045.1:0-3432 GCA_964389155.1 Candidatus Woesearchaeota archaeon | reverse complement strand
TGTTTGTTATGATTCCACTATACTATTATGCTTGGAGAAAATAAATTAATTTTCCCCTTCCTTCCTTTTCCTATATTCTTCTAATCTTTTTTTATTAGTTTCACATTCTTTATTAAAACAAAAGAACCAAGGTTTTCTGGCTTTTTTTAATAACATTAACATTGGAAAACCGCAGGATTCACAAGTTTTATCTGTTTTTTTTATTATTCCATTTGGCGGAAGAGAATAAGTTGTTTTACAATTAGGATATGCGTTGCATGCAATAAAATGTCTTCTTGTTTTTTTTGAATAAGTTATTGCTAAATCACCTTTTTTACAAACAGGACAAAGATTTAGTTTATTTTCTTCTTTTTGTTTTTCTTGTAATTTTATGTTTGCATTAAGTAATTCAACACCAATTTTCTTTTCATTTTTTTCAAACTGCTTTGCAATTTTAGTTATTGTTTTTTTTGCTTCATCAATTATTTTATCTTCCTTTTTCTTAAAATCCTGTTTAGATTCTTGAATTTCTTCCATTTCATGTTCAAAATGTCTTGTTAGTTCTTCATCAATTATTATTGGAGAATATTTTTCTAAAGTATCAATTAAAGAAATTCCTAAACCTGTTGCTTCTATTGATTTTTCTTTAATATAACCTCTATCATAAAGTGTTTCCAAAATACTTGAACGAGTTGATTTTGTTCCTAAATTTCTTTTTTCAAGTTCAGAAATAATTGATGCAGATGAAAATCTTTTTGAAGGCTTTGTTTCTTTTTCTTCAATTTTTGAATCAATTATTTTTACTTCACCCTCAAAATCAAGAATTTCAATTTCTTTTAATTTTATTGGATAAATTTCCATCCATGCTTTTTTTCTTATTTCTGTTCCTCTTGCATTAAAAGTTAAATTATCAACAATTGCAGAGACTTTTTTATTGTCAATGCGAGACAACCTATGGTTTTCTTCGCTTAACTTTCCCTTAAGTTTCTGCTCATGGCTGATTACATTATTGACCTTAACTGAGACTTTCTTATTGTCAATAATGGCATCATCGCAAAACAATGATAAAAATCTTTTTACAATTAAATTATAAACTTTTTCTTCATCTCCTGAAAGAATTTGCTCTTCACCTGTTGGATGTATTGAAGGATGTGCCGGATCTGTTTTTTTACCTTCAACTGGTTTTTTTCTTGTGATTAAATTTTCTACATTATATTTTTTTGATAAATTCTTCAGAATTTCTTTGTAATTAATTGAATCAGGAAGTTTTTGACTTGAAGTTCTTGGATAAGAAATTAATCCAGAAAGATAAAGTGATTGTGATGCTCTTAAAGTATTTGAAGGAGTTATTCCATGAAATTTGTAAGCTTCTGTTTGTAAAGTTGTCAAATTAAAAGGAGGATTTGGTGGAATTATTTGTTCTGATTTTTTTGTTTCAGAAATTGCTGTTTTTCCATTTAAATTTTCAAATTTTTTTAATTCTGTTTTTTGAAAAATATCTTTATTATATTTTAGTTCTAATTTGTTTTTATCATCATCAATTGTAATAAAAATTTGCCAATAAGGTTTTGGCTTAAATGTCTGAATTTCTCGCTCTTTTTTCACTATCAAATTTAAAGCAGGGCCTTGAACTCTTCCAATTGACATTATTCTGAATTTTCCTGTTGTTTTAATAGCATTCATTAGTGCCCTTGAAAAATTTATTCCATAAAACCAATCTAAATAATGCCTTGTTTCTCCCGCAATTGCCAAACCCCAATTTAAATTGGGAAATTTTTCATCATATGCCTTGTTTATTTCTTTTTCAGTTAAAGTAGAGAATTTCATTCTATTTGCATCTTTTTGATTGCAAATAAATCTAACAACATTTAATCCAATTACCTCACCTTCAATATCAAAATCTGTAGCTACTGTTAAGCTCCCAGCATCTTTTGCAAGTTTCAATAAAGTATCATAATATCTTTTTGTAAAATCATTTTTTCTTGCTATAAAATTTGGAACCCAAGAGATATCAAAAATAGGAACATTATAACCTGAATTTTTTTGCTTTAAAGTGAACAAGTGTCCAACAGCGCATGCGACAATTATTTTTTCTCCTTGTTTGTCAACCTCATAATAAGGAATTTTTTGATAATCTCTTTTTACTGATTTTCCAAGTGCAGATGCAATTTTTAGCGCTGCTTGAGGTTTTTCAGTAATTATCAATTCATATCCATCTTTTTTTAGATTAATTTTTGGAGCAATAAATTCTTTCTTTTTCCTTGTAGTTTTTTTCTTTGTTTTTTTGACATTTTTTCTCCTAGTTTTTATTTTACTAAGCGGTTTCTTTTTTCCAATAACTTCGACCTCTTCAAGGGTTTTTGGATCAATTTGTTTGATTTCTTTTTCAATAGCATGTCTTAAATCACTTTTATCAACAGGAAAATATTCTTCTGCTACTTTTTCTTCTTTTGTTTTTTGAATTTTTTTCTTGGCTTTTTTAGGCATTTTATAAGTTGTCAAGAGGGGATTTTATGTTTGATAAATCTTTATTCGATACCTTTGTATATATTTCGGTTGTAGATAAATTACTGTGTCCTAGAAGTTTTTGAATATGTCTTATATCTGTTCCTTGTTCAAGAAGATGTGTTGCAAAACTATGTCTTAACATGTGAGGTGTTATTTTTGTTCCAATTTTTTTACTAAGAGAATTTAAAACTTTTTGCACAGATTTTTTTGTATATTTTCCATTTCTCCCTTCAAAAATATATTCTGTTGAGAACTTATAATTACTATAATATTTTAATAAATCTAATTTTAAATTTTCAGATATTAGGGTTATTCTATCTTTTTTACCCTTACCTTTTATAATGTAAATTAAGTTTCTGTCAAAATCAATATTTTTTCTTTTCAAATCAATTAATTCCTGTAATCTTAGTCCAGAAGAATAGAATAATTTGATTATTAATTTGTGTTTGATATTTTCTGTAGATTCAATCATCTTTTTTATTTTTTCTTTACTAATTACTTTTGGAAGTATTTTTTCTTTCTTTTTTATTGGAATTTCATTCGTTGTAAAAGGTTTTTTTAAAATTTCTGAAAAAAAGAATCTAAGTGAAGCATATTTAAGCCTCATAGAATTAATTGATAAATCAAGAGTTAAAAAATACGATTTAACAGAATCATTAGAAGGATTAAGTCTACTTTTATCAAGAAATTCTAAAAACTTTTTTGTGTTATAATAATACGATTTAATTGTTTGTTGGCTAAACCCTTTTAATATGCATGAATTTTTAAGTTCTTGCAAATATTCTTCATTAGTTTTAGTATAATCCATTTTAGAACTTTTAATCTTTGAAATTTATAAATCTTTGTTTGAACTATATAATATATATTAGATTTCTAAAAAAGAGTAGACATAATATATGTTCACAGCGTCGATAAATCGACCAAATTTAAAATTTCATTTTTTGC
>CAYMCN010000044.1:0-3702 GCA_964389155.1 Candidatus Woesearchaeota archaeon | reverse complement strand
TTTAGAGAAAATAAAATTAATGGTTTCAACAATTCCTGATTTTGAAACAAGTATGATTTTAGTAGAATCAATAAGAGCTGTTAATTCTGATGCAATTATAATTGTAAGAGCTCATGAAGTAAAAGAAGCATTTGAACTTTATAAAAAAGGAGCAAGTTATGTTTTAACTCCTTATTTTTTAGGAGGAGAATATGTTGCAAAAATGATTGGAAAATTTGAAATAGATCAAAAAGATTATAAAAAAGAAAAAGAAAAACATATGAAAATGCTAGAAGAAATAGCAGAAAGGGGAAAAAGACATCCTGAAATTGAAAAAGGTTAATCTTGATTCTGAGTTTTTTCAATTCTTTCTTTAACTTCTTTTTCTTTTTCAAGTTCAAAAAGAGAAAATATAAAATCAAAAAATCTTAAAATCATTTCAAGGATTATTATAAAGATTAAATAAATAAATATTTCATTAAAGAAATTTGGAAGTTCTGCAAACTGATTAAAAATTCTTTCAATTGAGAAAAATTTTGGATTTAAAATAGAAACTGCTAATAATGTGAAAGGGATAAGTTTTGCCAAATCTTTTGCCAAATCTTCTTTGTAATAAGAACTCATTCTTATTGCCGCAATTATTACTGCAGAGACTAATAAAAGAGAACTAATTTCTAAATTTTCTGTTAGGAAGATTAAAAATAAAGTAAATACTGAAAACCAGAAAAAAATCAGAAATGGTAGAATTATTAGATATTCAAGAAGATAAAATGCTCCTGCAAGTAATTTAGCAAATAAAGGATGTTCTGTTTTATTGTATTGATTTAAATTTAGTTCAATAATATTTTTTGTAGATATAAATCTATAAAATTTCCAGATAAAAATAGAAAATGCAACAACTAAGAAAACTATCAATAATAAGTTAATGAAATTCTGAAAAAACAAAGGTAATGATGAAATAAATATATTATAAGATTCTGAAAATGTTATTCCAAGATTGCTAAATATTTCTGCCGCCATTAATTAATTTAGATTTTATTACTTTTAAAATTTTGTAATCACAATAAATTTAAATATGATGTTTTTTTAATTTTCTTATGGTGGACATAAAAGATTTACGTGAACACCCAGAAATTTATAAAGCTAATAATAAAAAGAAAGCTCGTGATGTAAATCTTATTGAAGATGTATTGGATTTAGATAAAAAGTGGCGTAAATTAAAGTTTAAAGAGGATGATTTAAGAAGTGAAAGAAATAAAATTTCTGAGAAAATTAATAAATCTAAAAAAGAAAAGAATGAAAAAAAGGCAAAAGAATTAATAAAAAAAGCTAAAGAAATTCCTGAAAAACTTAATAGATTAAATAATGAAACAAAAGAAACATACAAGAAATTAAAAGAAGAACTTTCTAAAATTCCTACTTTAATGGAAGATAATGTTCCAATTGGTAAGAGTGATAAAGAAAATGTAGTTCGAAAAATTGTTGGAAAACCTCCTAAATTTAATTTCCCTATTAAAAATCATGTTGAACTTATTGAAGATTTAGATATTGGTGATTTTGATGTTTCTGGAGAAGTTTCTGGAAAAGGCTTTTACTATCTTAAAAATGATTTAGGTTTATTGAATCAAGCATTAATACAATTTACAATAAATTTTATGCAAAAAAATGGTTATACTTATATTGAACCTCCTTTAGTAGTGCATAAAAAAATTGCAGAAGCTGCAGAAGATTTCGAAGCATTTAAAACAAAAATTTACAAAGTAGAAGATGAAGATCTTTATTTAATTCCAACTGCAGAACACTCAATTCTTGGAATGATGATTGGGAAAACAACACCTGAAGAGAAATTGCCTTTGAAATTTTTTGGATATTCAATGTGCTTTAGAAGAGAAATTGGAAGTCATGGGATTGATGAAAAAGGTCTTTGGAGAACACATCAATTTAACAAAATTGAGCAATTTATTTTTTGTCATCCAAAAGATTCTTGGAAATATTATGATGAATTGAAAAAAAATTCAGAAGAGATTATGAAAAAATTGAAATTACCTTATAGGATATTTGAATCTTGTACGGGTGATTTAGGAGATTGGAAAGCAAAAGGGGAAGATTTAGAAGTATGGAGACCAACTACAAAATCTTATGGGGAGGTAGGTTCATTAAGTAATTGTGTGGATTCTCAAGCTATTGATTTAAATATTAAAGGAATTAATAAAAAAGGAGAACGTTATGTTTTACATACCTTAAACAATACAGCTGTTGCTACTTCTAGAATTATGGTTGCAATTCTTGAGAATTTTCAACAAAAAGATGGAAGTATTAAAATTCCAAAAGTTTTGTGGCCTTATATGAATGGAAAGAAAAAAATTGAGGTGAAAAAATGAAATTAGATAAATTAAAATTTGGTTTGGCAGGCGGAATTATTAGTTTAATTTTTGTTTTAGCTTTTGAGATATTTTTATGGATTAAATATGTTCCTTTGTATAATTCAATGATGATTAATCTTTATGGTGTTGCAGGATTTAGTACATTTGGTTTGGTAAAAATCCTTTTAATTTCTGTGTTTTTAGGATTTGTTATTGGCTTTTTGTTGATTTGGTTATTTGCTTGGATTTATAATAAGCTTTTATTGGTAAAAGTGAAGTAGTAAAATTTAAAAGGAAATTCTGGTAAATTATTTCATGCCTACGTGGTCTAACGGCTATGACACGTCCCTGTCGCGGACGTAACCCGGGTTCGACTCCCGGCGTGGGCGTTTTTTCTTTCAAAAGCCAACAAGGAAATAAAACCAGAAAAGAAAAACAATTACATGTCTAATCATTCTAATGATTAATATTTCTGCGATTAAAATAGGTGAAGTCATTCTAAAAACTCCTGCAAGAGTTGGAAGATAAGGAATAGGGGAAATAGCCATGATAACCATTGCCCAAAAACCATATTTTTTGAATAATTTTTTATATTTTTCAATATCTTTTTTATCAAAATATTTTAAGATTTTTTTGCCAGAAAAATATCCTAGATAAAAATAAAAAATATTTCCAATGAATGCAGAAACAAGAAACAATAAGAGAATAAACCATGGATTAAAAACTCCCATTGCTAATATTGAGGCAACACCTAGTCCAGGACCTGCAAATACAGGTGCCCCTTCTAATAAAATTACAAAGAATATCATAGCTAATAATCCTCCGACTTGTATAAATTGAGAAACTTCATTACTCAAAAAAGTATAATTAACTAAACTCCAAATTAAAAGAAAAATAACTAAGAAATTTAATATTGTAAGAGAAAATTTCACTGTCTTTTTTTTGTTCATTATCTCAATAAAGAATTAAGTTATTTAAATTTGGTCTTAAATAGAAATATTCATAAAGTATTTATTATCAAACATTTATATGAATTTAGTTATTATTATTGGAACTTTGGCAGTTATAACAGCTGGAATAAGATTATCTCCGCAAATAATTAAAAGTTTTAGAACAAAAAAAGTAAGAGATGTATCTTTGTTGTGGGAAATCATAGAATAATAAGTTCAGCTTTATGGTTATTTTATGGTTATTTAAGGGAAGACACTATCCTAACAATTGGAGGATCTGTTTTAGTAATTTCTTATGGAGTATTAATTTTCCAGAAATTTCTTTACTCTAAATAATTAGATTTATAATTAGCTTTTTCTTGCATAAAAAATGGGATTTTTTGATTTTTTTAAAAAGAAAAAAGAACAAA
>CAYMCN010000043.1:0-3854 GCA_964389155.1 Candidatus Woesearchaeota archaeon | reverse complement strand
GAATTAATGCATATCTTACATTAATTTTTGTTTTATCTGTTATTTTTTTTAAAGGAGGGATTTTTGGAGAAAAATTTATTAAAACTCTTGGATAATCTTGTATTCCTCTCTTTTTTTTAATAACTTTTTCCATTTGTTTATATTAAAAATTCAATTCTTTTAAAATTAACTAACAACAATATTTATTATTGTTCCACCTTTATTTTCAATTGATAATTTATAAGGTGTTGAAGCGTGAGTTATTAATTTTGATTCATTTTTTCCATCATAAGTTAAATCATATTCACTGTAATTGCTTGTTAATGTTATTTTGTTTAAGCTTCCTGTTTCTTCTGTTAATGCAATCAGATCTCCAACATTAATTTTTTCTCCAGGTTGGCTGTAAATATATTTACTTTCTATTTTGAAAACAATTTCATCTTTTTGTGCATCTATTTTTAATGTGCCTTTTTTTAGTCCCAAATCAATTATTCTTTTATTTCCTGCTACTCCTTCAATTGATAAAATAGTTTTATCTATATTTTGCATCATAGTAATGCTTTGTTCAATAATTGCTTTATCTTGAATCTCTTCTATTTTTGGGGCGACAAAAGCAAGAACAGCTCCAATTAGAGTTAATGAAATTAATGTGTAAATAACTACTTCAATCCAAACTTGCCCTCTTTTTTTCATGAGAAATTGAACAGAATTAAATTTAAATAATTAATGTTAAAAGAAAAATCTAACAACTACTAACTTCAATTATTGAATCAGAAACTTCACATTGATTATCATTTATTATTGGAGCAATTTTTATTGATTTTGCATCTGAAACCCCGCTTCCTGTAAGATTAACAATATAAGTTAAAGCAGCATTTTTTTCAGGAAGTTGCAATGCCCCTCCATAACTTCCACTAAACATTTTTACATAACTATATGTTGAGCTATTTTTTATTTCAAAACTTTTTGCCCCTGATTCTCCTGAAATTGAAACTAAAACACTATCAACATTTAAGTCATCTATATTTATTGAAAATTTAATTTCATTAATTAAAGGATTTAAATCATGACAAGTATATTGTTTGTTTAAAGTAACTTCTCCAAAACTTCCAAAACAAGATTCAGTTGAACCAATTTGGTCTGTTATCAAATTATTTATTACCACCCATACTATTGCAGTTACCCCTACAACTAAAGCAATCATAATTACTGTGGCAACAATTCCTGATATTCCTTTTTTTTTCATAATCATTTTATAAATTAATTGTATTTCCATATCTTGCTTCATCACATGTATAAGATTTTTCTCCTGAATCAGAACTTCCAACTAAAACAGGTGTTAAAGTTACACTATCCGCACTTACAACATTATCACTTATATCTCCTGAAAAAGTTTTTCCTTGATTTAGCCCTGTAGTTGGCCATCCAGATAAATCTTTTAGACCTTTTGTTTCATGATTCCCACCATCAGAGATTTTTACTTTTATTCCATAAATAGGGACATTTCCAATATTTGAAATAGAAAGGACACCATTCAAATAATTTGCTTCAAATTGAACTTCATCACAAACAAGTTCTACATTTTTATCAAATTTTATTATTGCTTCTTGTGTCAGTCCTTTAAACCATAAAAAAACAATTAATGCAATAACAACAACAAGACCTATTAATAAAACAGTTGCAATTACAGGGGAAACTGCTCTTTTATTTTGAAGTTTTTTAATCATGTTTTTTATTGTGTTTCTTTATTTAAATATTTTTTTAACTTTCTTAAGAACAATTAATGATTTCTTTAATTTTTGCATTACCACAACTAATGACTTTTTTATTTAATTGATATCTTACAGGGATTATTTCAATTGAGTAAATTTGTCCAAAAGAAGAATCACTAAAATCAAATGTATTATTCACTTCATTATTTGATGTTAAATAATTAACATTGTCATCAAAAAGAATTACACTGTTTACGTTTAGGTTAATAGGTTCAATATAGAATGTTAAGTCTGTTGTAGCTAATTCTTGTTGAGAAGAATTTGTTCCATGTATGAAATAACCTCCAACATCAAATCTTCCATTATTTTTTAGTATGAAATCAAATTTTTTATTTGTACAATCATAATTATAATCTTTTATAAAAACAGAAACCCCTTCAGGACATTCCAATGAATCTGTTGGAACATAACTTTTCATCCATTGAAAAACAATTGTACTTATGATTATTGTAATTGTTATCAAAAGAATATAACCTATTATGTTACTTACTCCTTTTTTATTTTGAATTTTCATTCTAAACTAAAGAGCTATTTAGATTTTTTAAGTTTTGTTAATTATTTGTAATGAAATTATCTTTCTAGAAAAGTATAGACTCAGAGGTTTGCTTCCAAATTACCAGAAAAGCAACCTTTATTCTTCCTCGGTTTTGCGACCCTCTAAGCACCTTAACAAATGTTTAGGGCTGCTCCGATCAAGGCCTGACCCGATTAGCATCTGCAAGATCAAAGAGGACAAAACTTCAACGTCGGAATAAAGACTTCCCTGACATCTCAGTCACGCCCCTCCTTACAGTTTGCCATAAAGCCCGTTTGCAAGCAGCGGAGGGCTAACCCGCCAACCTAGTCTACAAAAATATTAAGAAATAAGAGGTTTTTAAGATTATCTCTTAAATACTCTTACTAACAAGAATAAAACAATTACTAAAGTAATTATTACTTCTGCAATTAAAATAAATATTAAACCACTTATTGATTTAGGTTCTTCTGGTTTTTCACCCACATCCATAGTGCTTCCTGATATAAAAGTATCACTTGAAGAACCTAATAAAACAGGGAATTTAAGCTGTTTCATTCCACCACTACTTTTTCCTTCAGAAATTCTTTCATCTTCTTCAGTAAGGTCAAGAGATACTTCTATTGTAATGTTTTCTGTAATTGTTATAGTATTTGTTTTTGAATCATATCCTGATAACGATACCTCCCAATTATAAATTCCAGAATTTGAAGTGAAGACAACTCTTCCAGCAGAATCTGTTGCTCCATTTTGATTTCCAAAATCAATATTTGCTCCATTTAACATTAAGTCTGTTTCTAAATCAGAAACTAAAAAAACAATTTTATAAGTAGGTGTTGAACTTACAAAGAAACCTAAAGTTCCTGAATCTTCAGGATTTGTTTTTCCATTACATAAAGAACTTTCACCAACACCTGTTACTTTTATATTAAAATCTCCTCCAAAATTAGGAATCCATGGAAATGAGATTTCTTTAGCATCCATTTCATTTGCATTAGCATTAAGTAAAATGCTACTTGAAAAAACAATATTATTTTCATTATCTGTTATTTCATATGTTGCTCTTGTTGGAATTGTGGTTTTTACATGATTTGAATCAGCGTAATTGCTTATTTTATTGAACCTTACCATAACTTCTTCTCCTTCCATTGCGAATTCAGGTGTTGCTTCTAAGTCATTTATAATTGTATAACACTCATTTTGAGGTCTTTCTTCCCAGACAACAAAATTTCTTTCAGAGAATTGTTCAAAACTGCTTTGACATTGACAATCTGTAACATCTGTTGTAACTCTTGCTGTATAATCTCCATTTGAACTAGGTGTCCATGTAAATTCTACATTTTGAGAAGTATCCATTAAAATTTCATAAGTCTTACTTTCTGTGTAAACAACATTATCTGCACCATTAAGAATTTCAAGTGTTATTTTTGTTTCAGCAGAATAATAATTTTCATATCCTGATGGAACATATATAAGCTCTGCATTTGTGAAAGCACTATGTGCATCTGCCCCAAGAATAGCTTGTATATTTACTACAACAGGTTCATTTACATAATTTGAATTTGTAACACTAAAACTATCAATTGGTG
>CAYMCN010000042.1:0-4025 GCA_964389155.1 Candidatus Woesearchaeota archaeon | reverse complement strand
CTCTTTTCAATTCTTCTGAATGAGTATCTGTAAACTTTCCAGTAAGTTTGCTTAGTAAAGTAGTTTTCCCATGGTCAATATGCCCCACAATACCTACATTTAATTCCGAAATTTCTTTATTCATAAAATAAGATGAAAAAAATAGTTTTTAAGGTTTAGGATTAAAATTCAATTAGATAATATTATCACTAACAAATAGTTGGTATTCATCTTCATAATTCTTTTAAATACAAATTATGTGAGTTTAATAAAAGATGAAAAATATTTTAATTGTTGGAGGGGCTGGTTTTATTGGAAGCCATCTTGCAGAAGAATTATCAAAAGAAAATAATGTAGTTGTAGTTGATAATTTATTTTTAGGAAGCATGGATAATCTTGAAAAAATAAAAGAAAAAATAAAATTTTATAATCAGGATTATACTGATGGGGAATTTATGAAGAAAATAATTGTTGAAAACAATATTGATTATATATATCATTTTGGAGGATTTAGTTCAGCACCTATGTTTGATGAAAATGAATCCAAAGGATATGATGCTAATATATCTGGTTTTGCATCACTTTTAAGAGCATGTCTAAACACAAATGTTAAAAGAGTTCTTTATGCATCTTCATCTTCAATATATGGAAGTATGGAAGTTCAAGAAGAAAGTATGAAAGTTTTCCCCCCTAATTTTTACTCTATTACAAAATACGCTATGGAACATACTGCAAGACTTTTTCATGAAATGTATGGGTTGGAAAGTATTGGATTCAGATTTTTTTCAGTTTATGGAAAAAATGAAAAACATAAAAAACAGTTTGCAAATTTGATATCACAATTTTTATGGGATATTCAAGAAGGAAGACAAGTTATAATTTATGGTGATGGTACTCAAACAAGAGACTTCACTTATGTGGATGATATAGTGTTTGCATTATCAAAAGGTATGGAAGTTGATGGAGAATTTGCAAAAGCATCATATTATAATGTTGGAACATCTGAAACTCATAACTTAAATGAATTAGTAAAAATACTTGAAGATGAAACAGGGAAAAAAGCTAATGTAAAATATATTGAAAATCCTGTAAAAAACTATGTTAAACATACAAAAGCTTCAACAGGAAAAATAGAAAGAGATTTTGGTTTTAAGTCAAAATTCAGTTTAAGAGAAGGTATAAAAAATATAACAAAAACGAAAATAAAGGCTGTTATTCTTGCAGGAGGTTCAGCAAAAAGACTTTATCCTCTTACAGAATTTATACCAAAACCATTATTACCAGTAAGGGGAAAACCCATAATAAGTTATATTTTAGAAAAGTTAAAAGAAATAGAAGATGTGGGAAGTATTTATCTCTCAGTAAATAAAGAGTTTGAAAACCATTTCAAGAATTATGTAAATGATTTCTCACATCATAGCCTAAAAATAAGTGTTGATGAAATGGTTGAAGGGATGGAAAGACTTGGTTCATTGGGGGGATTGTATTCACTAATAAAAAAAGAAGGAATTAATGATGACATTATGGTTATTGGAGGAGATAATCTTTTTGATTATGATATTGAAGAATTCATTAAATTTTTCAAAGAAAGAAAATCTCCAGTGTTAGCATGTTTTGATGTAAAAGATATAAACCAAGCAAAAAATTTTGGTGTTGCAGAAATAAATGAAGGAAAAAGAGTAATTGGTTTTGAAGAAAAACCTGAGAATCCAAAAAGTACAATGGTTGGAGTGTTATGTTGCTTAATTCCAAGAAGACTACTTAAAAAAATTCCTGAATTCCTTGAAGAAGGAGGTCATCCAGACCATTTTGGATCTTTTATACAATGGCTTCACAAAAAAGAAGATGTCTATGCATTTCCTTTTGAAGGAAAATGGTTTGATATAGGAATGGTTGAAAATTATAAAAAAGCAAATGAAGAATATGTTGTAAGTTAAAAAAAGTTTAAGCTGTTTTTAAAGATTTTCATTTTCTCTTCTTACATAAAACTGAAATTTTTGACCTTTCCTTTAATTCAGCTAAACTTTCAACATTATTCTCATCAAGAAAGATACTTTTGACAAGTTTCTTATTGTGTTTATTATTTGCAATTCCCATGCCATCAACATAATTACTAAGGGTTCTGTTTGTATTATAAACAGTACATACATTATATTTCTTATCAATATCACCACGAGTTAATTCTTTCCCAAATATTTCTTCATAATTTGAAACAAGAACAAGTGCTCCTGCTAATGCAATTCCTCCAACTGTTCTTATTAATTCTCTTGGCATTTTATTTTACCAAATCATTTCTGATCCTGGTTTAAGTTTATGTTTAATTTCAAGAGCTCTATCAAGTATGCAATCTCTTTCTTTTATTAAAATTCCTGCTTTTTCTTTATCACCCATACTTCTATTATTTCTAATTTCAGGATTATCTGTTCTAAAAGAAATACTAGGTAATGTTTCTCGAAAATTAAATGTTCTCCCGGCATCAGGACTTCTATTTACCACTTCTATTATAACTTCTCTTCCTCCTGTTTTACAAGGATCTTCTTTTTCTGCTTCATACTTCATAACAAATTTATCTCCAACATCACTACCTCCAAAATGACCATCTCTAGAACCATCATAAACTATTAGAGCCACCATTTCCCCTTTTTTTGGATCATAAAAACTAACCTGGCTTTGATAAGTTAGATAATCATACTCTCTCTTTGTTGCGTGAGCACTCACTAAATCTTGATGACTTCGCCATTTAGAAATTGCATTATTTCCTAATAATTCAATTTTTCTTCCAGTATCTTTTCCTATTGGGCCAACCTTCTTTACAAGTTCATCACAACCAGCTAAAAAAGTATCTCCTCCTCTATTTGCTTCTCTTGATAATGTATTAGCAAATTTATAAGGCGTCAATATATCCCCTATTTCAAGTTTTCTCTCTATGTTTTTCATTTTATTTATTCCATTTACCTAAGACTGCTTGAATGCTTTCTAATCTTGCTTCAAGACCTCTTAATCTTAACGTATTATGTTTCATCAATAAATCGCTTACTACATCTTTTGCCTGGTCAACATAACCACCCCATAATCTAACACCTCTTTCAACCATATTCCTTCTTCGTGTTATTACTCCTCTCTTTGCTGGTTTGACACTATATTCTTTTGCAGCTTCTCCAGTTTCTTCCAATACATCACTAATATATTGTCTTTTTTCAGGATTTATCCTTTCATTAAGTTCCACAAAGGACATATATTTACCAGCAATATCTTGGAGAACTTCTAATTGATTATCTGTTACATAATTATTATTTCTTGCTATTGTTCTAAATGCCTTTTTTACAAAATCTTTATTACTCAAACTAGAATCCGCATGAATATCATTATCATTAAGATATTTTCTCAACGTTTCAAACAATTGAACATATTCTGTTGTTTTATGTTTTTTATTCATAAAAACCCTAAAAAAATCTTAATATATAAATCTTTCTATTTTGTTATTATTAAAAAGTAGTGTAATTATTCTTCTTTTCTTCTGTTTTTTCTTAAGATTTTTCTTCTTCTTTAGGCTTTTCTTTTTCTGCTTTAACTTCTTCTGTTTTAGGTGCTTCTTTAGTCTTTGTAGGCTCTGCAGAATGAACAGCTTCACTCTTTTCTTCAGGCTTCTCAGATTCCTTTCCTTTATTTTGATCTGAAAAAATCTCTGAAAGTTTTTTTCCACCTTCTTTTAAGATTTTCAAATTTATCTGGACAATATCTGGAGAAATAACTTTTCCTCTAACTGTTTTTCTTAAACGCAAACCTTTTGGCTTTAGTTTAGTACGCTTTTTCTTGCCTTCTTTTTTAGGTCTATTTTTCATACCTTTTTCATAACTTAAAAGAACTTTTTTTAATCCAATTCCTTCAACATTTTCCATTGATGTAAATCCTGCCTTATCACTTGCCCCTGTAATTTCAAATTCATAATCTCCTAAATCAGAAGAAATTTCCTTTCCAGGAATTTTATCATGAAGCTCTTTTCCAACAAGCCCTTCACCATCTAATTCTAACTTAAATGTCTTTCC
>CAYMCN010000041.1:0-4116 GCA_964389155.1 Candidatus Woesearchaeota archaeon | reverse complement strand
CTAAAGGAATAAATCCAACTGAAAATGGTTTTATATCAAGTTTATTCATAATACCTGCTGCATTTGTTGAGATTTTTTCTCCTTTTTTTACAATTATTTTAGGTTCTTTAATATGGATTTTCCCCTTATCTATTTGAATTTGAATTCCTAATGCTCCAAGCTCAGAAATTGCAGGTCCTGGAATTAAATCGGTTGGGCCTTCTTGAACTTCAATATCTTCAGGAGCTTCTTGCCCTGCTTTTGCTCCTGCAGGACTTTTACTTTCAATTAATTCTGAAGCAAGATCAAAAGAATCAAGATCAGAAAATAAAATTGCCGTACTTTCTTTAATTTGTTCTTTAATATGTTCAACTTTCTCATTTTTTGATTCATCTATTGCTCTAAAAATAAGATTTTTTTTAGGAACTTTTATTACTACATTACCTCTCAACTTTTTCCCAATTTCTTGAAATTGTGATGCTGGAAGATTTTTTATAGAAGCAATCAAAATTGTTTTTTTGTTTTTTATCAAATCAGATAATTCTTTAACTACATTTATTTTCTTTTTTGGAATTTGTGCTGCTTTCATCTTATCTTTATTTTTTGAGGTTTAGTCATTGTGAATTTTATTTCTATATTTTTTATATTGTCATTTTCCCTTGACAATGCTTTTAAGACCGCACTATAGACAGAAGTAATGTTCTCAATAATTTCTTCGTCCTTCATATTTTGTTTTCCAATTGCTAATTTAATACTGGACTCTTTTGTCCTTATTTTTATGCTATTGTTGATTTTTTCTTTTAATTCATTTATTGTTTTTTCATTTGTATTTGTGAGAATTCCTAATTGAGGAGAAGGCATTTTTCCAACAGGCCCTAAAATTCTTCCAAAAGTTGTAGCAACTTTTGGCATTAAACTTGCTTCTGCAATAAAAAAATCAAATTTTTTCACTAATTTTTTCAACTCTTTTTTGTCAGAATATTTTTTGAAATTATCTTTAGTTATTGTTTCTATATTTTTATTTTTTACTTCTAAAAATGCACAAATTTTTTTTTCTTTAATTTTGTAAGGAACAGAAATAAATAAATTTAAAGGATTTTTTTTCAAATCATATTTTTGCAGATTAATAATTAAGTCAACTGTTTGATTAAATTTTCTTTCTTTTTCTTTTCTTAATTCAGTTAAAGCTTTTTTTAAGTCTTCTTTCAAATTCATTTTACCTCCTACAGTATGCATTAGAAACCTAGAAAATATTTTCTAATGATGTAGTTTATTGGTATTTTCTTTAGAAAATCTTTGTTTATAAAACTTTTGAACAACAATTCTTATAAATTAACATATTTTTCATTTTGTATGGAATTAATTGCACTATTATCAACAGGAAAAGGAACATGGGCACAGGTTGCTGGTTTAATAAAACATGATGATTGGGAAAAAATAACAATTCTTGGTGATGATTTTGCAAAACAATTCACCTTAGAAAAAGAATTTGAATTTATTAAGGTTGATTTAAGTAAAAAAATAAAAGATTTAAAAGAAGAATTTTCAAAAAAACTTAAAGGGAAAATTAAAGGCACTGAAGTTTTTTTAAGTGTTGCTTCAGGTAATGGAAAAGAACATATGGCTTTAATTTCTGCACTAATCAATTTACCAGTTGGAATTAGATTTGTTGCTTTAACAAAAGAAGGAATCACTAACTTATAATTTAATAATAAAAAATAAAAATTAAAAAGTGGAATTATTTTTTCTTCTTCTTTTTAGTTACTTTCTTTTTTGTTGTCTTTTTCTTTGCTGCTTTTTTAGCTTTTTTCTTTGCCATTTTTTTCGACCTCTTTTTATTTATTTTATTAAGTAGATTAAGTTTAAATATTTTTCTAAAAATTTAAATTAAATTTTAGAAAAAAGATATTTTTGCCCAGAAGAACATAAGCAAAAGAAGTAGAGATAATATGAAATATGTTGAGAATGCAAAAAGATTTTTAGCTATTTTTTCACTTTTTGTTATTCCCCAAATTGTTAAATAAAAGAACCTACCACCGTCAAAGATTCCAACAGGAAGCATATTTATTAATGCAACGCTTATACTTATCAAAATAATCCACCATAATAAATCATAAATAAATAAATTTATTCCAAGATTTGATTTATAGTAAATATGAGGATCTTTAAAGTTTAGTGCTGAATAAATTTTTCCAAGAACTCTTTTACTTTCCTGTTCTGTAAAACCAACTCCTATCCATGGCAAACTTTTATTTCCAGGATTTTCTCCAAGAATAATGTCTTTATCATAATTATTTCCATCATTCCCTAAAACATTTAATGTAATTTTTTCTCCAGGAGAATATTTTAACATTTCTTCTTTTAAATTATTTACATTTCTTATTTCTTCTCCATTAATCTTTAGAATTGTGCTTTCCAATTTAATGTTTATAGCAGGAGCATCATAATATAATTTAACATACTCATTACTATTTGTAAAAAATCCTACACTAACATATTTTTCTTCACTTGTTTCAACCTCGTTAAAATTAGTCTTGTTTAGCAAACTAATAAATTCCTCAAAACTAGCATTTTCTAATTGAATACCATTTACAGATGATATTGCGCTAACAGTTATAGAGGCATAAGCATATTCATTAAATATTATTCCTGAAGGGGTAAATGCAAAAAAGAAAAATATCCACAAAATTCCAAAAAATAAAATAGCAGTTAAGATATTTGCAAAAGTTCCTGCAGAAAGAATTGCCAATTGCGGAAACTTACTTTTCTTTGCCATTTTTTTCTCGTCTAATTCTACAAACGCAGCTAAGAAAACTGGAAGAAAGAATGGGAAAAATCCAAAACCTGTTGAATTTATTTTTATTTTATTATATGCTGCAAAAATTCCATGGAAGAATTCGTGACTAATTGCAATTATCGCGAGAATTATTATGAAATATGTAAAATAAAATGAAGGTAATCCTGGAACCAATTTATCAATATAGGGTACTAAAGGCATTATTGGAGGGACTTTGATTTGAGAAACAATATCTGGACGGAAAAGATAAACTTTCATAATTGTGTAAATTAAATAGAACATTGTTACCATCAAAATATAACCCATTCCAATTGAAACATAACTTAAAACCTTGAAAGTTCTTGGGAATTTATTACCAACATAATTAATTAATTTTATCCCCCACGCAGCCCTATATAAAATTAATAAACCTTCTCTCTTCAAATTTTTTTTCCCTGAATGAAGAAAAACAAATAAGAATGTTGCGAATATAATTAAAAACACAATATCATAAACTAAAAAACTCATTTTTTTATTAAAATTTCTTTATTTTTATAACCTCTCTTTATTGTTTAATGTAAAAAATTATTTCTTTTTCAAAGGTCTAAATGAATTTTTTTTACATTTTCTACATTTAACTTTTCCTTCAAGAATTTTTATAGGGCTTGCTTTTGTTTTTATCTGACATTTTTTACATACAAAAACATTTTTGAAAAGTCTATTTTGTGCTTCAGGTATTTTTGCCATTTTATAATTTCCTCTTAATCATTTTTTCACCTTCAACATCCCAATATTCAACTGTTGAATTTTCTTCAATTTCACCTTTTAATTCTTCTGGAAGGGGAATATCAAAATTTTCAAAACTTTCTAAATCCATTGCATTAACTTTTTCTCCAATTGAAAGAACTTGCGCCTTTCTTTTTTCAACTAAAGGCACTTCGAATCTTTCATGTCCTGGAGCTACAAAAACTTTTTTTTGTCCTGTAATTATTCCCACAGCTTCTACTCTTGCTTTCGAATGCCCATGTTTTCCTGTTTTACTTATATCTATACTTTTAACAGTACATGGAACCCTATCAACAATAATACTTGTACCTACTTTTATCTCAGTTGCATTAATTATTTTTAAAACCATGTTTAATTTAAAAAAAATATATTTATAAACGTTTTTGATAAGATATTAAAATGACTTTTAAACAAAAAGACTTTATTGAAGTTGAATTTACAGGAAAAGTAAAAGACGGAGAAATATTTGATTCAAATATAAAGAAAGATTTAGAAGATGCTAATTTGGATTTTAAACCAAAGCCATTTATTTTTTGTTTAGGTGAAGGAATGTTTCTTAAAGGAGTAGAAGATTT
>CAYMCN010000040.1:0-4204 GCA_964389155.1 Candidatus Woesearchaeota archaeon | reverse complement strand
GTTGAAAAAGTTTATGACTTAATAAAAGAAAGATGTTAATTGGAATTGTTGGAAAACCTTCTTCTGGAAAAAGCACTTTTTTCAAGGCAGCAACTTTAGCAGAAGTTTCAATAGCTTCACATCCTTTTACAACAATAAAACCAAATCATGGAATTGGTTATGTAAAAGTAGAATGTATTGATAAGGAATTTAATGTTCAGTGCAATCCAAGTCATGGTTTTTGTATAAACCATAATAGATTTGTTCCTGTTGAATTAATGGATGTTGCAGGTTTAGTTCCAGGAGCAAGTGAAGGAAAAGGTTTAGGAAATCAGTTTTTAGATGATTTAAGACAAGCAGATGTTTTTGTCCATATTGTAGATGCTTCAGGAACAACAGATTCTGAAGGGAAAATTCTCCCAGAAGAACATGAACATAATCCTTCAGAAGATATAAAATTTTTAGAAAATGAGTTAAATAAATGGTATTATAATGTTTTAATTAAAGTTTGGAAAAGTTTCGCTAGAAAAACAGAACAAGAAAAATCAAAATTTTCTGAAGCTGTTACAAAACAATTTTCAGGACTTAAAGTTATAGAATCACAAGTTAAAACAGTTTTGTTAAAATTAAATCTTCCTGAAAAAGCAAGTAGCTGGAATAATAATCAAGTAATGGAATTTGCTTCTGAATTAAGAAAAGAAAGTAAACCAATGATTATTGTGTTAAATAAAGTAGATACTGAAAAAGGAAGGAAAAATTATACAAAAATAAAGGAAGAATATTCTGAATTAATTATAATTCCGTGTTCTGCAGATTCTGAATTAGCTTTAAGAGAGGCAGCAAAAGCAGAATTGATTGATTATATTCCTGGAGAAAAAGATTTTAATATAAAAGGAGAACTAAATAAAAAACAAAAACAAGCTTTGGAAAAAATTAAGGAAAATGTTTTAGATAAATTTGAATTTGGAACAGGGGTTCAAGAAGTTTTGAATAAAGCTATCTTTGAATTGCTTGGTTACATTGCAATTTTTCCAGCAAGTGCAAATAAACTTGGAGATAGTAAAGGGAATATTTTGCCAGATTGCTTTTTACTTCCCCCTAAATCCACAGCATTAGATTTTGCTTATTTTTTACATACTGATTTTGGAAAAAATTTTATTAAAGCTATTGATGCTCGTTCAAAAAAAGCTGTTGGGAAAAAATATGAGTTGAAAAATAGAGATGCTTTGGAAATTCTTACTAAATGATTGTCCTCTATTATAATTATTCTTATAAACTTCTCTTTTTTTCTTATAAAATGTTCCACATAATTGAATCACAACAATTTTCTACAGAAATTCTTTTTCAATTATTCAAAAAAGCTGATGAATTAAGAAATATTTCTAAAGATTGTCTTAAAGGCAAAATCATGGCTAGTTTATTTTATGAACCAAGTACAAGAACTAGATTAAGTTTTGAATCAGCCATGCTAAAACTTGGAGGAGAAGTTATGGGAACTGAAAATGCTAGAGAATTTTCTTCAATAATCAAAGGAGAATCTTTAGAAGATAGTATAAGAGTTATTTCAAAATATTGTGATTGTATTATCCTAAGACACAATGAAGAAGGAGCTGCTAAAAAAGCTTCTGAATTTAGTAAAATTCCTGTTATAAATGCTGGAGATGGAAAAGGTCAACATCCAACCCAAGCATTATTAGATGTTTATACTATTTATAGAGAGCTTGGAAAAATTGATAATTTAAAGATAGCTATGGTGGGGGATTTAACATCTGGAAGAACAGTAAGATCTTTATGTTATTTATTAGGCAAATTTAACAATATAGAAATAATTTTTGTTTCTCCTGAAAATCTAAGAATTGGGGATGATATAAAAAATTATCTTAAAAAACATGATATAAAATTTAGAGAAGAAGAAAACTTAAATAAAATTCTTCCAGAAGTTGACATTATTTATATGACAAGAATTCAAAAAGAAAGAATGAGTTTGCAAGATTATGAAAAAGCAAAAGGGAAATTTGTTATTAATGAAGATAATTTAAATTTAATTAAAAAAGATTCTAGAATTATGCATCCCTTACCACATGTTGAAGAAATTGACTTATCAATAAGTATTGAAGATAATGATGAAAGAATTGCTTATTTTAGACAAGCTGAAAATGGCTTGTTCATAAGAATGGCTTTATTAGATTTTATTCTGAACAATAAATCTTGATTTATTTCTAGAAACAAAATTGTTGAAATAATCTAATATCCATGTCCAGGACAAAGAATTTTGTATTTGATTTTGCTTATTTTTTCTAAAGATTCTTTCATTTGTTTTTCTGAACTTCCTGGTAAATCAGTTCTTCCAATTGTTCCTCTATGAAAAATAGTGTCTCCTGAAAATAAAATGTCTTTATATAAAATGCAAATTCCTCCTTTTGAATGTCCAGGAGTATCAATTATTTTAAATTCAGGAATATTTAGTTTATGGATATCTTTCATATTTTCTCCAAAATCTTTTTTGCTTGCATAAAATTTTGAATCAAGAAATAAAGAAATTCCTCCCAGATGATCCCAATGATTATGTGTTAAAATTATTATATCAATATCATGTGTTGATAATTTAAGTTCTTTAAGATTTTTTTTTAATTCATTTTTATTTTCCGGAGAACTTGTATCAATAAGAATATTCTTATTTTTTAATTTTATTAAATAAGCGTATGAACCAAAATTTGTAAATGAAAATCTCCAAACATCTGATTTTAATTGTTTAATCATGTGAAAGTGTTACAAAATTAATATAAAGGTCTTTCGTTTTTTATATAAATGAAATATGAATTTGCCCCAGATTTACAAGAAACAGCAGAAGAAATTTCTAAATTATTATTCCCTCATGTAATCATAGAAAGAGTGAAATGTTTTAGAAGTTATGGAACCTCTTCAAAAGGAACAATTGCAAGATGCCACACTCTTGGAAAATTAATGCAAAAAGCTATTGGTGTTAAGGCATATTATACTTTAGAATTTTTATCCGAAAGATTTGATAAGCTCGACGAAAAAGAAAAATTAAAAGTTATTATTCATGAACTAATGCACATACCCCACACTTTTGGTGGAGGATTTAAACACCATAATCATGTTACAGATAAAAATGTTGAATTGCACTATCAAACTTATGTTAATTTAAAAGAAGAAAAAACGAAAAACAAGAATTGGTTTGAAATTTAGATGAAAATAAAAAAAATTGGTTTTAAAAATAAAAGGAAAAGAATTAATTTTCTTGTTAAAGAATGTAATATATTGGAAAGAGTTAGAGGTCTTATGTTTAGAAAAAATAATGAAAATATGATTTTATTATTTAATTTCAAGAAACAATCTAGATTAAGCATTCATTCTTATTTTGTATTCTTTAATTTTTTAGCAATTTGGACAGATAATAAAAACAATATTATTGAAAAAAGAATTGTTAAACCATTTACATTGCCTATTAAACCAAAAAAACCTTTCCATAAACTAATTGAAATACCAATCAATGAAAAGAATAAAAAAATTATTCACTTCTTCGTCGGGAAAAGAAACATTTAAATACAGAAAGTAATTGTAATAATCAATCTTATCGAAGAGGATTTTAATTTATATTCATTCACTCTTGTGTTTGAAACAAATAAATAAAAAAAGGAGGTTAAAAATGGGTAAAATTATTAAGAAGAACGTTATTACAAGAAAGCCTGGACATCTTTATTATGTCGACGGTGCTGGTAATGTTTGTGAGGCAAAAATGGCTAGAGGTGGAAAGAGAAAGAAAAAAGCTGTGAAAAAGAAAGTTGTTAAGAAAAAAGCTCCAGTCAAAAAGAAAGTTGCTAAAAGAAAACCAGCTAAGAAAAAAAGAAGATAACTCTTCATTTAATTTTTATTTTTTTTAATTAATTTTATATACTTATTCTATATTTCCTATTTATGATTGTCTTAGGAATTGAATCAACAGCACATACTTTTGGTATTGGTGTAGTTAAAAATAAAAAAATTCTATCTAATATAAAAAAAACTTATACAACTAAAAAAGGTGGAATTATCCCTATAGATGCTGCAAAACATCATAAAGAAAACAAAGAAGAAATTTACGTTGAAGCGTTGAAAGAAGCAAAAATTAAAGAAAGTGAAATAAATGTTGTTGCTTTTTCTCAAGGTCCTGGATTAGCACCTTGTTTAATTGAAGGAATGAAGTTTGCTAAAGAACTTTCAT
>CAYMCN010000039.1:0-4290 GCA_964389155.1 Candidatus Woesearchaeota archaeon | reverse complement strand
CAAGATCTGAAAATTTCTTATTTGACATATCTATTTTCTTAAATGATAAATTCAAAAAAATATTTGTTGGAGAAAAAATAGAAGCACAATTTAACTTAATTGAAGTGGGTACTAATGAAAAAGTTGATGTTATAGCAAATTATATAATAAAAGATTTTGAAGGAAATAGTCATTATGAAGAAAGCGAAACTTTCTTTGTTTTGGGAGAAAAAAATTATATGAAAGAATTTCCAACACAAAATCTCCAAGAAGGAAAATATGTTTTAGGGTTTGAAATTTCTTATCCAGGAGCATTTGCTGTATCTTCCACAACATTTAGTATTGAAGAAAAAACCAAATTTAATTACAAAATCATTCTTATACTAATATCAAGTTTAATTTTAATCGTAATTTGGATTATCTGGAAAATAAAAAAACAAAACAGAAATTTACATATTTTTAAAGGAAAAAAGAAAAAAATAAGAAGGAAAAAATAGTAAGATTTAAATGTTTAAAATCTCTTTTATAAAGATGAATAAAAAAGGGGTTGGGTTAATTTTTGTTGTTTTATCAATTATTTTAATATCATTTTTTATACAAGGAAAAGGTATTGAAATAAAAACTACTGCATTTGTTATAGAAAGCGAAGATACAATTGAAACAAAAAGTGTACTTTTAAAATTCTCACTGAATAAAGGAGATACAATTAACAAAAATATTGATATATTTAGTGTAAGTGGAGGGGAAATAAATTTAGAATTAGAAGGTATTGACAAAGGAGTTAATATAACTGAGAGTAATTTTGTATTAAAAAAAGGTGAAAGAAAAGAAGTTAAGATTAATTTTGATACAAGACATATTGATAAAGGAGTTTATGTAGGTCAAATAAGAATTTCTGGAGGTGGAGAAGAAGAAATAATCCCTATAATATTTGAAGTTGAATCAGCAGATGTTTTTTTTGATGGTAATTTAGAAATTCCTTCAAAATATTCCGAGATATTTCCCGGAGATAAAATAATAATTCAATTAAATATTTTTGATTTAATTTCAGGTGGGGGAATTGAAGAGGGATTTGGTTCTTCTTCTGTAGATATTATTTATAGTGTTCATGATTTACATGGAAATATAATAATTTCTGAAAATGAAAATTTTGTTATTGATGATAAAGTTCAAATGACTAAAACTATACTATTTCCTAAAGATATTGAAATAGGGCAATATGTCTTTAGTGCCATTATTAAATCTGAATCTTCAATTGGAATTGCAACAGAATTATTTAAAATTTCTGAAAAAGAATCAAAATCACTAACAGATTTATTTAAAGAAAATGACTTTGGATTTGGTTTCATCTTAATTTTTATTGGATTTATTTTTCTAATCTTAATTTTATTTTTTGTTTATATAATTCATGATAGAGATAAACTAACTTTAAAATTAAGGGAATATAATGCTCAAGAATTGCAAAGACAAAAATCCCTATTAACAGAACAAGCTAAGTTAGTAAAAAAGAAAAAAAGAAAAAGTGTAACAAAAATTAGAAAAGAAGTAAGAGAGAAAATAAAGAAAATAAAGAAAAAACATAAAGAAAGAATTAAAGTGTTTAAGAGATTAAAAAAGAAGGGTGAAATTACAGAAATGAAAAAGAAACTTAAACAATGGAAAAATAAAGGATATAATACAATGGCTTTCAAATATAAGTTAAATGGCCTTAGTGTTAATGAAATGAATAATCTTATGGATAAATGGAAAAAGAAATATAAATCAAATTAACCAAAGAATATAAAAATAAAATATCTGTAATATATAAAAGAAGTCAAATGGCAAAAAAGAGTGTAAAAAAAATTTCTAAGAAAGGGAATGTAAAAAAAGAATTCACAAATTTTGCAGATAAAATCTCTAAACTTGAATCTTTAAGGCATGAATTAGATGCTTTAGATACACGAGGTTTTAAAACTGAAATTAAATTAATAAAATCTAAATTAAAAGATATTAATGCCATTCCTGAAATTAAAAGAGATATTGATTCTTTAAGATTAAAAATTAGACGTAATCTATCTAAAGGAGTTGTAAAAAGTAAAATCGCTAAGAAATTACTTGAACAATCTAATAATTTACAGAAAGACAGAAAACTAATGAAAGAAAAGATTGCAGAACTTGAAGGGAATCTTACTAAAAAAAGACAAATTTCTAAAAAAGAATTTGGAATTGCTAAAGAATTGCTTGAGAAAAGCAGTAGTTTGCAAAGAAATAGACAAGGTTTTCTAAAAGATAAAATTATTGAACTTGAAGAAAAAGTTTCTAGAAAGAGAAGACTTTCAGAAAAAGAGATTGAAGATAAAAGATTAATGGAAAAAAAGATTGCAGAACTTGAAGAAAAAGTTTCTAGAAAGAGAAGACTTTCAGAAAAAGAGATTGAAGATAAAAGATTAATGGAAAAAAAGATTGCAGAACTTGAAGAAAAAGTTTCTATAAAAAAACAGCTTTCTAAAAAAGAGATTGAAGATGTAAAAAGTATTGCTAAATTAAAAGGAATTGCTAAAAGAAAACAACTTTCAAAGGAAGAAGTTGGAGATATTAAAGAAATTCCAGAATTAGAAAATCAATTAAAAGATTTAAAAAAAGATTTTGAAGAGCACACTAAAGCATCAAAAGTTAAGATTGATACAGGTGTTGGTGTTTTAATTGATTCAAAATATGATGATTTTATTAACGAAATTAAAGCTGAATTAACTAAAAGATTAGAAGCAAAAGAAATGGTAATAAGTAATAAACTTAAAACTAATTTAAAAGAACAAAAAGAAAGATTTACAGAACAATATACTAACTTAACTAACGAATTTCATCAAAAATATAAAGAAAAAGTAAAAGAAGAGTTAAAAAAAGATGTTAAAGAAAAATTTAAACAGATATTAGAAAGAAAACTTGCAATAGAAAGAAACAAAATTACAGATTCTTTAATTAAAGAACATGCAAAAAAATTGCATGATGACAGAAAGAAAATAATAATTAAACTTGAATCTAATTATTCAGCTAAACGAAAGAAGTTAGAAGAAGATTTGAATAAAGATAAAGATTTATTGAAATCAAAGATTGAAAATGTAGAAATTGAGAGGAAAAATTTCTTAAAAAAAGAAAAAGAATCTTCTGAAAAAATTAAAATTATAAAAGAAAAAATGTATACTATTTTAGTTTCTAAACTTCAAGGTATTAGAAAAGATAGTGATGATAAAATTAAGGAAAAAGAGGGAAAGCTTAAATCTCAGTTTGAAAAAGAATATAAAGAAAAGCTAAAAAAAGAAATAACAATTAGAGAAAAACATATTGAAAAGAAAAAAATAGAATTAGAAAAACACATAATGCAACATGCAAAAGAATTGTTTAATTAATTTTATAGGAATAAAGAGTGAAAAAACAAAAGGTAATTTTTTATTTTATAATATTGTTAGTTTTCTTTATTTTGTTATTTTTCGTAATATTTTATTATTCTAATTTAACAGGAAAAATTGTAGAGGATATAAGCCCTTATACTTTTACTAAAGCTGTTTGTAATAATTCAAATTATTGTGAAGATTATGAAGTTACCTGTGAAGGAAATAATTTAGTGAGTTTTACACCCACAGGAGCAGCAATACAACTTGATAAGGATTGGAAAGATCCTCGGAACGATGAATCAATAGAAAGGTTATGTTAACAGAAAATTTTAAATAATTCTGTTTTAGCAAAAGATTATGTTAATTGGATTAACTGGAAGAATTGCGGCAGGAAAAGGAGAAGTTGCAAAATATTTTAAAGAAAAAGGTTTTATCTGTACATCATTATCTTTTGCTGTTAGAGAAGAAGCCAATAAAGAGTGTATTGATATTTCAACTGAAGAAGGAAGAAAAAAACTACAAGATCTAGGTAATTTATTAAGAGAAAAAGAAGGTGCAGGTATATGGGTGAAAAGAATAAAAAATACTCTTCAAAATTCGGAAAATTATATTATTGAAGGAATAAGAAATCCTGCAGAAATTGAAGAATTAAAAAAAGGAAATGATTTTTATTTAATATCTGTTGATGCTCCACAAAAAGAAAGATATCCTAGATTTTTAAAAAGAGCTAAGCCAAGTGATCCAAAAACATGGGAAGGATTTCTAAAAATGGATGAAAGAGATTTTGGTGAAGAAGATCATTTAGGTCAACAAGTTGGAAAATGTATGGAAATGGCAGATTTTCATTTGGTTAATGATTCTACTATTGAAGATTTCAATAGAAAAGTTGAAAAAGTTTATGACTTAATAAAAGAAAGATGTTAATTGGAATTGTTGGAAA
>CAYMCN010000038.1:0-4415 GCA_964389155.1 Candidatus Woesearchaeota archaeon | reverse complement strand
CAAAAAGACCATCTTCAAGCACAATATGATTATGCTGTAAATAAAAAAGCAGAAAAAGAAATAAGGCAAATTAAAAGACAACTTGACAAAATTGAAAAATCTATTTTGAGAAAACTAAAAGAGAGATAACTAAAAATTAATTTCTAATCTATTATTCAATTCACCAGAAAAATTTTCAAGCATTTTTTTCTTAACAATTTCTTTATCTTTTGCCCATTTACTATGTCCAAGAACCCATCCAAGTTTTACAAGAGCTGTTTCTGCAAGCATATCTTCAAGATAAATAATCCCTGTTTTTAATAATTCTCTACCATTACTATAAACTAAAGGATCTAATTTTCCATAAATTGTTTGAGCAGCAGCACAAATAATTAAACCTTTTTTTTGAACTTCTTTTAATTTTTTTATCCATGATTTTCTAGCTCTTGTTGTTGGAACATGTCCTAAACCACTCATTTCTAAAATAATTCCTTTATATTTTTTCTTTAAATAATAATCTAAAATATCTGGAGATTGTCCAGGATAAATCTTTACTAAAGCAACTTTTTCTTCAAACTTTGAATCTAATTTAACTTTTTTCTTATTGTCTCTTTTTATATAATCTGAAATTATTTCTATTCGGTCTGGAAAAATTTTTGCAAATGGTTTATCATTAATTATTTTGAAAGCATCTCTTTTTGATGAATGCATTTTTCTTGTTTTAGTTCCAGGCATTGCATAACAATAATTATCATTTATTGTTTCATGTCCAACAATCATAATTTCTGCAATATCTGATATAGCAGCAATAGCAGAACATTGCAAATTTAAATTAGCATCAGAACTTGCCCTATCAATACTTCTTTGACTATAAGTTAAAACAACTGGTTTGTTTAGATTTCTGAGAAAAAAACTTAAAGCTGAAGAAGTGTAATGCAAAAAATCTGTTCCTTGAGTTATTATTATTCCTTTAATATTAGAATCATTCAAAAGTTTTTCAGTTACACGAGCAATTTTTTTCCAATCTTTAAAATCCATGTCTTCAGAAGCTTTCATAAAAGGAACTTCAACTTTTGAGATATTAATTTTTTCAAAAATTTCAGGATAAAACTTAAATAAACTTTCAGGAGTGTCAAGCCAATCAACACCTCCTTTTTTTGGATTTAATCGAGCAGAAATTGTTCCTCCTGTAATAATCATCGCAATGTTTGGCTTTTCATTGCTTTTTTTTATTTCAATGTCTTTTGTTTTTTCTTTAGATTTTTTTAAAGTTTTAATTTTTAAAACATCTTTTTTATTAAATCCAATATTATAACCTGAGTCAAGTTTTAATAAAACAATCCCTTTTTCTGTTTCAGGATTTTCCAATAAAATTCCTTCATAAATTTTTTTCATTAAATGAACTTCAACATAATCTCCTGGATTTGCTTTGCTTTCTTTCATAGAAAACAGAGATAAGAAATGTATAAAAAGTTTCCGAGGATTGATTTAAATCAACAATTTAATAAACTTCTTTTCTTTTTTAGTTAAATGGAATTAGATTATGAAAAATTAGGATTAAAATGTGGTTTAGAAATTCATCAGCAACTTGATACAAATAAATTATTTTGTAATTGTTCTTCTATATTGAGGCAAGATTCTCCTGATTTTATTGTAAAAAGAAAATTACATGCTGTTGCAGGAGAGTTGGGTGAAGTTGATGTTGCTGCAAAACATGAAATGCAAAAAGATAAAACATTTGTTTATGAAGTTTATGATACAACTTGTCTTGTTGAATTAGATGAAGAACCCCCTTATGAAATTAATAAAGAAGCTCTAAAAATTGCTTTGCAAATTGCAATATTTCTCAAATGCGAAATTGTTTCACTTGCTCAAATTATGAGAAAAACTGTAATTGATGGTTCAAATACTTCTGGATTTCAAAGAACTGTTTTTATTGCAAGAGATGGTTATGTTGAAACTTCTTCTGGAAAAGTGGGGATTGAAGGTATTTTTTTAGAGGAAGATTCTGCAAGATTTGTTAATAAAAATGAAAAAGAATCTGTTTATAAACTCGATAGATTAGGAATTCCTTTAGTAGAGATTGCAACTGCTCCAGATATAAAAACTCCTGAACAAGCAAAAGAAGTTGCATTACATATAGGAAATATTTTGAGAAGTTGCAAGGTTAAAAGAGGAATTGGGACAATACGACAAGATGTTAACATTTCAATTAAAGGAAGTAATAGGGTGGAATTAAAGGGTTTTCAAGATCCAAAAATTATGATAAAAGCTGTTGAAAATGAAATTAAGAGACAACATTCTTTAAAAAAAGGAAATCCTAGTGAGGTTAGAAATGTTTTACCTGATGGAACAAGTAAATTTTTAAGACCAATGCCTGGACATAGCAGAATGTACCCTGAAACAGATTTACCTTTGTTGAAAATTTCTCGAGATTTGATTAATGAAGCAAAAAAAACTTTGCCAAAATTAAAGCATGAAACTGAAAAAGAACTTGAAAAATTCGGATTAGGTCCTGAGATGATTAAATTATTATTTAAACAAAATAAATTTGAAGAATTTAAAGAGTTTTCAAAGATTTTAAACAATCCAAAATTAATTGCTAAAATCCTTTTAATTTTTCCAAGAGATCTCGCAAGTCATGAAAAAGTTTCTATGAAAAAAATAGAAAAAATTCTTAATAAAGATATTTTAGTATTTGTTCTTGAGAATTTAAAAAATAAAAAAATTTCCGAGGAACAAGTTAAAGAAGTTTTGAAAAGAATTGTTAAAGGTGAAGAATTTGAAAAAGCAATTGTTTTTGAAAGAGAAGACATTAATATTGTTGAAGAAAAAATTGTAAAAATAATTAAAGAAAAACCAGGACTTTCTGAAAAAGCTTATATGGGATTAGTTATGAGTGAATTTAAAGGAAAAGTTTCTGGAAAAGAACTAATAGAAATTATTAAAAAACATATTTGATATCTTTTAAAATGGATTTACAAAAAATAAACAAGAATAGAACTTTAATCAAAGATGTTTTTAAAAATAAATCAAAAAATGTTGAAGTTGTTGGTTGGGTTAATAATTCAAGAAATTTAAGCAAAGTAAAATTTATTATTCTAAAAGATGTTTCTGGTATAATTCAAGTTACAGGAATTCAATCTAAAACTCCTAAAGAAATTTTTGATGATATGGATAAAATTTCCAGAGAATCTGTTATTTATGTTAAGGGTTCTGTTGTGGATTCAAAACAAGCTCCTGGAGGAAAAGAAATTATTCCTGAAGAAATTATTGTTATAGCTAAAGCAGAAGATTTGGCAATTGATATTTCTCATTCTTCAAAAACAGAATTACCGAAGAGATTGGATTATAGATTTTTGGATTTACATCGTCAAAAAACACAAGCAATTTTTAAAATTCAATCAGAAATTGCTAACTCATTTAGAGAATTTTTTTATAATAAAAATTTTACAGAGGTTTTTCTTCCTTCAATAATATCAAGTTCAAGTGAAGGAGGAACAGAACTTTTTTCAATACAATATTTTGAAAAAAAAGCTTATCTTGCGCAATCACCTCAACTTTACAAACAAATGACTGCAACTTCTCCTTTAGAAAAAGTTTTTACAATAACACCTGTTTGGCGTGCAGAGAAACACAATACTGTTAGGCATCTTAATGAGTCTAGACAAATGGATATTGAGATGGCTTTTGCAGACCAATTTATTGTTATGAAAGAACTTGAAGAATCTGTCAAATATGTTGTTAAGAAGGTTATTGAGAAATGTAAGAAAGAATTGGAGTTGCTTGATGTTAAGTTAAAAATTCCTAAAGCTAAATATTTGAGTTATGAAGAAGGAATAAAAAAAGTTGGGGGGAAATTTGGAGATGATTTTACACCTTCACAAGAAAAGAAACTTTGTAATATGTATAAAGGAGATATAGTTTTTACACATTCATGGCCATCTAAATTAAAACCATTTTATATTATGCCTGAAAATAATAATGAAAAAGGAAAATTAAGTGGTGGTTTTGATGCACTTTATTTAGGTTCTGAAATAAGTTCAGGAGGGCAGAGAATCCACATACCTGAATTACTTGAAAAAATGCTGAAATCAAAAGGCCTTAAATTAAAAGATTTTAAATCATATATAGGTAGTTTTAGATTTGGGGCACCACCTCATGCAGGATGGAGTATAGGTTTGGAAAGATTTACCCAAAACTTGCTTGGAGTTGAAAACATTCGCGATGTTGTTTTGTTTCCAAGAGATAGAGATAGATTAAGTCCTTAATTTTATAAATTAAAAAACATTAGTTCTATCATGGATTTTTTATTTCATAAAGTTTCTGAAAAAGAGAAAGAAGAGATTAAGAAACAAGCAAAAAGTATAATGGACAAATTCTCTGAAAAGCTTTCAAAGATTGATAAAAAAATTCCAGAACCATTGATCGAAAGA
>CAYMCN010000037.1:0-4422 GCA_964389155.1 Candidatus Woesearchaeota archaeon | reverse complement strand
CTCTAAAATCTATTCTTGTCATAATAAAAAAAGAATTAAAGAGTTTTTAAGATTTGTCTAGAATTCAACTTTAACATTCTTTTTCTCAGCTTCTGTTATTTTCAAATATTCTCTTTCTTGTTTTCCATAAAGCTTTGCAAAAAATGCTCCAGGCATTGTTTGAACTAAATTATTGTAAGCTAAAATGCTATCGTTGTAAAACTGTCTTGAATATGCAACTCTATCTTCTGTTGATGAAAGTTCTCTTTGCAATTCAAGGAAATTTGTGTTTGCCTTTAAATCAGGGTAACCTTCTGCAATTGCAAAAATACTCTTTAATGCAGATTCAAGCATATTATCTGCCTTGACTTTATCTTCAATTCCTTGAGCACCAACAAGTGCTTTTCTTGCATCTGTCACAGCCTTTATCGCAGCTGTCTCATGCTTTGCAAATCCTTTAACAGTCTGAATTAAATTAGGAATCAAATCAGCTCTTCTTTTTAATTGAACATCTATTTGCGATAAAGAATTATCAATTCTATTAATTAGAACAGCAAATCTATTGTAATATATAAAAAAAGTTAGCACAACTAATGCAAGAACTCCAATTAAAATCCATAACCATGACATAAACCAATAAAGAAAATTTAAATTTATAAATTAAACGGTTAAACAGGATATGTTTTTCTTCTACTAATTTCAACAGCTCTAGGAGCAAAAAATTCAAGAATTACTCTTTCATCTCTTAAAGGATGTCTTGGTATTACTAATGTACAACGAGGTGTTATATCATGACTCTATCTTCACAAAAACTTAAACCTTGTGTGCATTGTTCATCTTGCAAATCCAACCTTATTTCTGCCCCTTCACTACCATACGCTATCCCACGAACAATAACATCTACAGATCTTCCATCTTGAGTAACTTTTACCCCTTCATTAAATCTACAATATAATCTTAATGACATAATTCCATAAAAGAAAAATAGTTTAAAAACTATTGTTCTAAATAATATATTTTAAAATTCTTTCAAAACCTTTATTAACTTTTTATTTTTTAATCTTATATGCAAAAAGAGGATTCTATAGAATTTATTAAATGGTTTTCTGAATTAGATAAAAATTCTGTAAGTGTTGCAGGAGGAAAAGGGGCAAATTTAGCAGAAATTTACAATTTAAAAATTCCAGTACCTCCGGGATTTGTTCTTACAGCACAAGCTTATGATTATTTTATAGAAAAATCTAATTTAAAAGAAAAAATAAGTGAACTTTTAAAAAAAATAAATTATGAAGACACAAAACAATTAGATGAAATAACAAAGGAAATAAGAGAATTAATTACTAGTTCAAAAATTCCAGAAGATATGGAAGAAGAAATTATTGAAGCTTATGAAAATTTAGACAATGAATCTGAAGTCAGAAGTAAAACAGCTCATGATATTCTGGAAAGTTCTCCTAAAGAAATTTATGTTGCTGTAAGGAGCACTGCAACTTCAGAAGATTTGGCAGAAGCAAGTTTTGCAGGACAACAAGAAACTTTTCTAAATGTAAAAGGAAAACCACAGCTTTTAGAAAGTATAAAAAAATGCATAGCATCTTTATTCACTTCGAGAGCAACTTATTATAGACAAAACAAAGGATTCAAGCACGAAGAATCTAAACTTGCTGTTATTGTCCAAAAAATGATACATTCTGAAAAATCAGGAGTTATATTCTCAAAAGATCCTTCTTATAAAAATGATGATATAATAATTGAAGCTGTTTTTGGTTTAGGGGAAGGAATTGTTTCAGGAAAAATCACACCTGACAAATATGTTGTTTCAAAAGATTTAAAAATTTTAGATGTAAAAATTGCAAATAAAAAAATTGCAATAACAAAAAATACTGCTGGAGAAAAAGATGAAATAAAACTTTCAGAAGAAAAATCTAATTCTCAAGTCTTAAAAGAAAGTGAAATAAAAAAACTTTCAGAAATTGCATTAAATCTTGAAAAACATTATGAAAAACCTCAAGACATAGAATTTGGAATTGAAGAGGATAAAATTTACATTGTTCAAACAAGAGCAATAACAACAATTGGAAAAGCTGTTGATGAATCAGAAAAAGGAAAAGAGCTTAAGGGAGAAGTTGTCTTAACTGGTTTAAGTGCATCCCCTGGAATTGCTTTTGGAAAAATAAAAATTGTAAAATCAATGGATGATTTGCACAAAGTAAATCAAGGAGATGTTTTAGTTACAAAAATGACAAATCCAGACATGGTTGTAACAATGCAAAAAGCTTCCGCCATTGTAACAGATGAAGGTGGAATAACTTCTCATGCTGCAATTGTTTCAAGAGAAATGGGAATTCCAGCTATTGTAGGAGCTCAAGAAGCAACATTAAAATTAAAGGAAGGGGAGATAATTACTGTGAATGGTTTTACAGGAAAAATTTACAAAGGAAAAGTTTCTGAAAAAGTTGAAAAAGAAGTTCTACCTGTAAATGCAAAAACTAAAACAAAAATAAAAGTTATAATTGATTTACCAAGTTTTGCAAAAAGAGCTTCAAGAACAGAAATTAGAGAAGTTGGTTTGTTAAGACTTGAAGGTATAATCGCAGAATCAGAAAAACATCCTAATTATTTCTTGGAACAAAACAAAATACAAGATTATGAAGAATTAATTTTTCAAGGTGTTAAAACAATTTCAGAATATTTTGATAATTTGTGGGTTAGAACTTCTGATATAAGAAGCGATGAATTCAAAAATTTAGAAAGCGCACCTAAAAAAGTAGAAGCAAATCCAATGTTGGGAATGCATGGAATTCGATATGGATTAAAAAATCCTAAAATTTTAAAATCAGAACTTAAAGCATTAAAAAGAATTTCGGAAAAAGGGAAGAAAATTGGTTTGCTCCTTCCTCAAATAATTTCTGTAGAAGAAATTAAAAAAGTTAAAGAAATCTTAAAGGAAATAAATTTCTCTGATGTTAAGATAGGTGTTATGATTGAAACTCCTGCTTCTGTTCAAATTATAAAAGAACTTTGTGAAGAAGGCATTGATTTTGTTTCTTTTGGAACAAATGATCTAACTCAATATACTCTTGCAATTGACAGAGGAAATGAACAAGTTCAAGAAATTTATAATGAAATGAATTCTGCTGTTTTAAAACAACTTGAATATGTTTTAAGAATTGCAAAAAGAAATAATGTTGAAACAAGTATTTGTGGACAAGCAGGAAGTAAAAAAGAAATGGCTAAATTTTTAGTTGAAAGGGGAATTGATAGCATTAGTGTAAATCCTGATGTTGCAAAAGAAATTTCTAATTATGTTGCAGAACTTGAATCAAAAGATTCAGATGATGTTGAACTTAAAATTCCAGAAGAAAATTTAATACCTTTAGAAGAATTACAGGAAAGTGAAGAAATTCAAACAGAAGAAGAACAAAGTTAAAAAAGAATATCTAAAAGAAAATTAAACTTCTTCAGATTGTTTTTTTCTTTCATACAAATTCCCACTTAATACTAAAGGATGATGCGCATTTAAAACAAAGACATTTCCTAAATACAAATTATTTCTTCTTAAATGATCTGAAATTATTTGAAGTCCACTAAATACTTCTTCATCTTTTTCAATTTCTATTATAGAACCTTCATACCCTTCATCTTGAGTATCTATAGAAATTGCCTTTCATGAAGAGGTCTACTACCTTCTTCTTCAGAATGTTTAGTACGCATTTTATATGAAAGAATACAAAATCCTCTATTCATAACAGATATGTGCATACCATCAGGCATATTTGAACTCTCAGAGGTAGTCAATTCTTCAATACTACCTGCAGTAATTCTAACATCTCTCGCAGTTTCTTTGTCCATTTTATTTTTTATTTGGCATCATTTATAAGAATTTATATAATTTTTTATATAATCAAAACTTTAATAAATAATCAATTCTGTTTAATGGTATGCCAAAAAAAGTAATTGCAAAAAAAATTATTAAAAAAACACCTCTAAAAACTTTTAAAAAACCTAAAAATACTAATGAAATACTTGTTGAAAATTTTGTTTCTTTACAAAGAGTTATGACAAATTTATCTTTAAAATTTGATAATCTCTCAACGCAAATTTCAAAACTTCTTGAATTATTTGAGATATCTGCAAAAACCATTGCTGAAAAAACCCATAATTTAAATGATGGTCAAAATGGTGGAGAAATGGTTGGAAAACTAGACAATCTTCTTGAGCAAAATAAAGTAATTGCAAGAGGGCTAACATTACTTCATGAATCTAAATCTCCTCAATTACCTCCACAGCAACCAAGAAATATTATGCCTCCTCAAGCAAGAGGGCAAAAACCAATTAACAAAATAGCAGAATATCAAAAATCAATTTCTTCAACATCTCATGATGAGACAAAAATCTAAATTTAATGAATTGCAAAAAAAATTTATTCTTTTACAATTTACA
>CAYMCN010000036.1:0-4432 GCA_964389155.1 Candidatus Woesearchaeota archaeon | reverse complement strand
ATTACTTCAACATCTTTTTCTTCTTCAATTATTTCATTTTCTTCTGTCATTTTAACTTACCTCCTCTCCTTTATCATCTAAGTATTTCATGAATTCATCTTCACTCAATTCATCTTCTTTAATGTCTACTCCTTTCCATTTACATTTACGGCATTCCCACATTCCTTTTGTTTCCCTCTCCACAACAACTCCTACATCATCACTTTTGCATTCAGGACATCTTTTTAGTTTGAATGTTTTCCTAGATTTTTTCTTTACACTTTTCCCTTTGGATTTATCATATTCTTCTTCAGAATCAAATCCTTCTAAAACCCAATCAGGTGTTTTTAATTTTTCTTTTTTTGCCATTTTATTATTTTGTTTCCCACTTTTTAGTATCAAAATTAAAACTATGAATTTGTCCAGAACATTCATATTTTGAACAACTTAATAAGACGTTTGTAACATCTTTTCCATTTACACACAATCTTCTTTCTTCATCAAACTCAAATTTCCCACTGCATTTTAATCTTTCTCGCTCAAAACATCTGCAATCATCCCTTGAAGAAAAATCTTCAGCAGATGATTCTTGATTATCAATAACTTTTGAGTTAATACCTTTAGATTTAACCATAAAAAATGCTACGCTAACAATTAACAAAAATATTATTACATATATGAAAATTAATTTTCTATTTTCCATTTTATATATCTAAATTAGCCTCCTTTGCATTTTCTGAAATAAATATTTTTCTTGAACCAACATCACTTCCCATAAGCATACTAAATACATGATCTGCTTCGACAGCATCTTCAATGAATATTTTTTTTATTTTTCTTGTTTTTGGATTCATTGTTGTCTCCCATAGTTGAGCTGAAGACATTTCTCCTAAACCTTTGAATCTTGTAACATTTGATGTTCCAAGTTTTTCAACAAGTTTTTTAAGTTCTTCTTCAGAATAAACATAATAATCCTTTTTCTTTCTTAATCTATATAAAGGAGGTAAAGCAACATAAATATTTCCATTTTCAATTAAATGAGGCATGAATCTGAAGAAAAATGTTAGAAGCAAAGTTTTTATGTGTTCTCCATCAACATCTGCATCAGTCATTATAATTATTTTATTATATCTTAATTTACCCATATCAAATTGTTCTCCAACCCCTGTTCCAATTACAGTTATCATGTTTGCAATTTCTTCACTAGAAAGTGTTTTTGAAGGATTTGATTTTTCAACATTTAGAATTTTTCCTTTTAATGGGAGTATTGCTTGATTTTCTTTATTTCTAGCTTGCCTTGCACTTCCTCCTGCACTTTCACCTTCAACAAAATAAACTTCTGTATCTTCTGATTTTTTATTTGAACAATCTGTAAGTTTTCCTGGCAATCCCCCAAGTGAGAATGCATTTTTTCTTCTTACTAAATCTTTGGCTTTTTTTGCAGCTAATCTTGCTTTTGCAGCATCTAATGATTTTGAAATAATTTTTTTTGCAATTGATGGATTTTCCTCGAAAAATTCAGTTAAAGAAGATGTTACAATAGAATCAACAAAACCTTTTATTTCAGAGTTTCCAAGTTTTGTTTTTGTTTGCCCCTCAAATTGTGGATCTGGAATTTTCAAATTCAAAATTGCTGTTAATCCTTCCCTTACATCATTTCCTGTTAAACTATCATTTTTTAATCCACCTTTCTTTTTTGCATAATCATTAATAACTCTTGTCAAAGCTGTTTTAAGACCTGAAACATGTGTTCCGCCTTCAACTGTATTGATCGTGTTTACAAAACCAAATATATTTTCCTGATAACTACTATTATATTGTATTGAAATTTCTATTAAGGCATTTTTAATTTCTTTCTTAAAATAAATTGGTTTGTGCAAAGCTTCTTTTGATTTATTTATCCATTTTATGAATTCAATTAATCCTCCTGAATAAAGAAATTCTTGCTTTTTGTTTTTTATTTCATCATTTAAAACTATTTTTAAACCTGCATTTAAGAAAGCTATTTCTCTGAGTCTTGTTTCTAAAAAACTATAATCAAATTTTATTACGGAAAAAATTTCTTCATCAGGCCAAAATGTTATTTTTGTTCCTGTATCTTTTTTATCTGTTTTTCCTATGATCTTTAATTTTGTTTTTGTAATTCCTTTTGAATATTTTTGCCTGTAAATATTTCCGCCCCTTTTTATTTCAGCAATTAATTTATTAGATAAAGCATTAATAACAGAAACACCCACTCCATGCAAACCTCCTGAAATCGCATATGTTTTTTGATCGAATTTTCCTCCTGCATGTAATTTAGTTAATGCTACTTCAACTGCAGGAATTTTATATTGGGAATGTATATCAATAGGAATACCTCTTCCATTGTCTTCAATTGTTGCAGAGCCATCTTTGTTTAATGAAATTTTTATTTTTGTGCAAAATCCTGCAAGAGCTTCATCAACAGAGTTATCAACAGCCTCGTAAATTAAATGATGAACTCCTTCTTTTCCTGTTGAACCAATATACATTGAAGGTCTTTTTCTTACTCCTTCAAGTCCTTCTAGAACTTTTATCGATCCTGCGCTATATAGTTCTTGTTTTTGTTGTGTCATTTTTGTCTTTGGCAAAAATTTATCTGTAAACTTTATCGACGAGAAACGTCTAATTTTATAAAAAATGAAATATCATTTAAAAACCTTGCCCCTTAAATTTAAGCTTTTTAAGACGAGAAACATGGGAATTTACTTTTTCTCTTCTTTTTTGCTCTTTGTAATCCAACGTACTTTTCTTCGTTTCATAGCCATATTTTTTCTACACTTCGAAGAACATAAATAATTAATATTTCCTTTATTTGTTACAATAGTTAATCCTTTTGGGAATTCATATTGTTTTCCACAATAAACACACTTAGGCATTTTAATTATAACCTCTTTCTATATTTGAATATGATTCTCTTTCAGGTGAATAATCTGTTTTAGCACTTTGTTTTGGAATATAATACCTTGAGTTATCTTCATTATTATGCATGCACATTTTATGTATAAGTTCCTTTTGTAACTTTTGATTTAATTCTTCTTGCCTCTATTTCTGTTTCCCTTAATATTAAAAAATCTCCTGGTTTAACAGGTCCTTTAACATTTCTTCTCATCATTCTTCCTTTGTCTTTTCCATCTTGAACAAGACATTTAACTTGAGTGATTTCTCCTCTAAAACCAGTTCTTCCAATAACTTCTTGAACAAGTGCAGGTACTGACTCTCCACTAATTCTATCTCTTCCTTTAGAAGATTGTTGAGTTTTTTCTTTTACTTTTTGTGTCTTTGCCATTTTACTTTAAAGAATTAATTTCAGCCTCTGTTTCTCCTGGCTCAATCACTGCAATAGAAGATGCTGAAACAGGTATTCCTACAGCAATTCCAAGCTTTTGTTTACTATCAACTTCTTGACATGGAATTTTTTTCTCCTTGCATAAAACAGAAATATGCTGAACAATTTCTTTAGGTTCGACATCAGAAGCATAAGCAACAAATTTTGCAGTTCCTCTTTCAATTGCTTTTGTAACTTCGTTTGTGCCTTTTTCTATTTTCCCTGTTCTTCTTGCTCTTTCAATTAAACTATATACATCCATTTTATTAAGCCGAAAATAAGAAGGAAATATCCTCCATAAGTCATCGGATAAGTATTAAGATAAAGATTGATTTATAAAGTTTTCTTAGATTATCTCTAACTAATATTTACTTCATCTGTTCTTTGCCTTGGCTTTATATCTATTTTATCTAAATTTTTAAAAGAAAATTTAATTCCTGAATTAAACATTATTTCTCCAAGAAAAGCAATCATCACACCATTGTCAACTAAAAGTGAATTTTCAGGAACAAAGAATTTAGCACCTCTTTCTTTACACATTATTTTACACATTTCTTGTAATCTTTTATTACAAGCAACACCACCTCCTAAAAGAAGTTCATTTTTTTCCGTATGTGCTAAAGCTCTTTCAGAAACTTCGACAAGCATTGCAAAAACAGTTTCTTGCATTGAGTAAGCTAAATCATTTTTTGAATATTTAGATTCAATTTTTTGTTTTAAATTTGTTAAAGTTCCGGATAACGCAATATCCATTCCTTTAACTCTATAAGGAAGCTCAATATATTTTTTGCCTGTTTTAGAAAGTTCTTCTATTTTAGGACCTCCTGGAAAACCAATTCCAAGATATCTTGCAAAATTATCAATAAAATTCCCAACTCCAATATCAAGAGTTTCTCCAAAAATTCTATATTTTCCAGAAGTATAAGCAATTATTTGAGTGTTTGCTCCAGAAGCATAAAGCATGACTGGGTTTTTTGCCCCAGTAATTTTTCCAATTTCTAAATGTGCAATACAATGATTAACAGGGACTATTGGTTTTTTTAATTTTAATGAAAGTTCTTTAGCAAACTTCATTCCTTCAATTAAACAAGGTGCTAATCCAGG
>CAYMCN010000035.1:0-4460 GCA_964389155.1 Candidatus Woesearchaeota archaeon | reverse complement strand
CTGAAAGTCCTTTTGCTAGTTTAGAAACTTGAGGAATTTTTATTGCTTCTTCTCTCGATAAAGTTTTTACAGAAACTTTAAGATCTTTCTTAAGAATTTCATTTGCTTTTTCAACATATCCTTTTATTTTTTCTAAATCATAATCATCAATATCAAAATCCATTCTACATTTTTCAATTCCTAATTGCCCCCCTGTGATTAACGCATGTGCTTCACTATAAAGAACCTCACTAAGAACATGTGTGGCTGTGTGGGATTTCATTAATAAGTATCTTCTTTTCCAATCAATTTTACATTTCACTTTCTCACCAACTTCTAATCCTATTTTACCCATTTCATGATTTATTTTTCCTGAAGATTCTCCAACATAAACTACTTCAAATTCTTCTCCTTTTTCATTTATCATAACTCCTTCATCATTTGGCTGTCCACCACCTGCAGGATAAAATGCTGTTTTATTAAGAACAACAAAATTATCATTAACTTCTATAACTTCTGCTTCAAATTCTTTTAAATATGAATCATTAAGGTAAAGTGTTTCTTCCATTTTAATTGTTAAACTTCTTATTTATTTTATTTAAAGCTTTTATTAATTTGTCTATATCTTCATGTGTGTTATAGAAATAAAAACTTATTCTTGCAGTTCCGGAAATTCCAAGTTTTTTCATTAAAGGCATTGTACAATGATGTCCTGCTCTTATTGCAATTTCATGATCATCAAGCAAAGAAGCAATATCATGTGGATGAATATTTTTTAAATTAAAAGATAAAATTCCTGCAGTATTTTTTTCTGAATTATAAATTTCAATTCCTTTAATTTTTTTAATTTCCTTAAGGATGTATTTCATTAATTCATGTTCCCATTTTTCAATATTTTCAATTCCAATTTTTTCAATATATCTTATTGCTTCTGCTAATCCAACTGCCCCTACAATATTTTGAGTTCCTGCTTCAAATTTTTCTGGAGAAACATTCCATTTAGCATCTTCAAAAGAAACATATTTTATCATACTTCCTCCAAAATTAAATGGTTCTAATTTTTCAAGTAAATCTTTTTTCCCATATAAAACCCCTATTCCTAAAGGACCTAGCATTTTGTGTCCTGAAAAAACTAAAAAATCACAATCAAGATTTTTTACATCAACTTTCATATGTGGAATGCTTTGTGCCGCATCAATTATTGTAAGAACATTTTTCTTTTTTGCAATTTTAATTAATTCTTTAATAGGATTTATGGTACCTAGAGAATTTGAAATATGTACTATAGATAAAACAGCTGTTTTATCTGTTATTTTTCTTTTTGCGTCTTCAATGTCAAGGGTAAAATCATCTTTCATTTTAATGAATTTTAATTTCATTTTTTTTCTTTCTGCAAGCTGTTGCCATGGAATTAAATTGCTGTGATGTTCCATTTCTGTAAGGACAATTTCATTTTTTTCTTTTGGTAAAATTGAATGTAAAGTATAAGCTAAAGAATTAATCCCTTCTGTTGTACCTTTTGTGAAAATTATTTCTTCTGAAGAAGCATTAATAAATTTAGCAACAATTTTTTTTGAATTTTCATATTTTTCTGTTGCTTTTTGACTTAATTTGTAAACCCCTCTATGAATGTTTGCATTCGAAGTTTCATAAAATTCTTTTATTGCATTTATAACTTGTTTTGGCTTTTGAGTTGTTGAAGCATTATCTAAAAAAATTAAATCATGGTTATTACTAAAAATAGGAAAATCGTTTTTTAGTTTTTTTGCAATTTGATTATTTATCATTTAACAAACTGAATCTTCAATTTCTAATTCTATTAATTTATTTAACTCAACAGCATATTCTAAAGGAAGTTCTTTTACAACAGGTTCTATAAATCCTGAGACAATCATTTTTATTGCTTCTTTTTCTGTTAATCCACGAGACATTAAATAAAAAAGTTGTTCTCCTTGAATTTTTCCAACAACAGCTTCGTGTGAAACTTCTACATTACTTTCTGAAACTTCCATAGCTGGAAAAGTAAGGGCTTTACTTTCATTATCAAGCATCAAGCCGTCACATCTCACGTTTGACTTTGAATTAATAGATCCTTTTTTTATATCAACCAATCCTCTGTAAGAACTTATTCCCCCTTCTTTACTAATCCCTTTACTTATTACATGCGAACTTGTATTTTCAGCGAGATGATAAACTTTACATCCTGTATCTTGAAATTGGTCTTTTCCAACATATGCAATTCCAGTATAATCTGTTTTAGCATTTTTTCCAATAAGAACACTACAAGGATAAAGCATTGTTACTTTACTTCCTAAATTTCCATTAATCCATTCCATTATTGAGTTTTCATGAACAACTGCTCTTTTTGTGTTTAAGTTGTAAGTATTTTTACTCCAATTTTCAATGCTTGAATAACGAACCTTTGCGTTTTTTAAAACATGAATTTCTACACAACCAACATGTAAAGAATTTTCAGTGTATTGAGGAGCAGAACAACCTTCAATATAATGAATCTCTGAACCTTCATCAGCAATTATTAAAGTGTGTTCAAGTTGCCCTCCTTGTTTCGTATTCATTCTAAAATAAGCTTGTAAAGGTAGTTCGACTTTGATTCCTTTTGGAACATAAATAAAAGTGCCTCCACTCCAAACAGCTGCATGTAAGGCTGTAAATTTATGCAAAGTAGGAGAAACACAATTTGTCATAAAATATTTTTGAACTAGTTCAGGATATTGTTTTACTGCTTCATCCATATCAAGAAAAACAACACCTTTTTCTTCTAAATCTTTTTTTAAACTATGATAAACAACTTCTGATTCATATTGTGCGCCAACACCTGCAAGAGCTTTTTTTTCTGCTTCTGGAATTCCTAATTTTTCATAAGTTTTTCTAATATCTTCTGGAACATCTTCCCAATTTTTAGAATTTTTATTTGCATCTGGTTTCATGTAAAAATAAATTTCATTTAAATTTAAATCACTTAAATCAGGTCCAAAATTAGGCATTGGTTTTTTATTGAAAACTTCTAGTGCTTTCAATCTTTTATTTAAAATCCATTCTGGCTCATTTTTATCATGTGAAATTTGTCTCACAACTTCTTCACTAATTCCTGGTTTTGTCTTAAATTTTAATCTTTCAGGATTTGGAACATCAAATATATCTCTTGTTACTTGAATTTGAGAATTTTTATCCATTGACTTAACTATAGTTAAGTTTATTTAAAGTTTTTGATATTAGCACATTGTTAAGTTAATTGGTCTTCGGTAGATTTTTAAGTTTGATTTTCTTAAACTTTTTTATGGTAAAAAAAGCATTTTGTGATAGGTGTGGAATTGAATTAAAGGAAGAAGAACCACATTTAACAGATTTTAATGAAATATTTGAAAGTGTGAATGATTCTTTTAATGAGCCTCTCGATGGAAAAGAGGGATTATTAAAAGCACAATTATGTTGGGATTGTTCAAAAGGATATGAAAAAATAGTAAAAGAAACAAATAAAAAAATTAAGGAATATATAAAAGAAAATAAAAAAGAGAAAAAGAAAAGTAGAAAATTTGGTCTCTTTAAAATTGTTGATTAGAAAGTTTAATCAACTCCAACCAATCATCTCATCCTAAAAATCCTTAAATACTCTTTGACATTCTATTTTATATGACAAAAATTATGCCTCAAGAAATTGAAGTTTGGTATTTGATTCCTGCATTGAGAAGAGAACTTGTAAAAATTTTTATTAAAGATTATAATTTAAGCCAGAAAAAATCTGCAGAAATTCTTGAAATTACAGAATCTGCAATTTCCCAATATTTGAAATCAAAAAGAGGTGGGAAAATTATATTCTCAAAAAAAGAAACAGAACAAATAAAAAAATCTGCTGATAAAATAATAAAAAATCCAGAAACTTTAATGAAAAATTTATATGATTTGTGTATCTTGTTCAGAAAAAATAAAGTTATTTGTGAACTCCACAAAAATCAAGATAAAAAAATCATAAAAGATTGCGATGTTTGTTTTGAATGAGATTACATTTTTTTAATGTCTTCTAGTTGTTTTGGTGCTATAAATTTCTTCATTACAAAATCAACTACAAATCCAAAATACCTCATAAAATACCATAATTTTGCACCAAATGTAGGAGTTATAACCTCTTTGCCTTTGTCCATATTTTTGACTATTTTTTTTGCAACTATTCTAGGGTCACCTGCAACTTTGTTAAAACGTTCTACACACATTTGTTTTGTTTCATTATTATTACAGTGAAAAGCTGTTTTTGCAAAATCTGTTTTCATTCTTGCCGGCAACACAACTGTAGTAGTTATATTTGAATCTCTTAATTCATACATTAGAGAACGATTAAAACCATAAACAGCTGATTTAGTAAGATTATAAACTGTAAAATATGGCAAAGGTGTGAAAGTTACGACAGAACCTGTGTTTATTATTCTTCCTTTGTTTTCTTTTTTCATATATTTTAATGCCATGCT
>CAYMCN010000034.1:0-4622 GCA_964389155.1 Candidatus Woesearchaeota archaeon | reverse complement strand
CTTCCAGCTTATCAATCCAGTACTGCGTATGCGTTTTGGGAATGTTGCTTCTGTTGCAGCCATGATAATGCCAGTAGCATCCGTGGACATTAATTATCGTTTTATGTTTGGGCATAACAATATCCGGTTTGCCGGGAAGTTTTTTGTCATGGATTTTAAACCGGTAACCTTTTGAAAAAAGGAGCTTTCTTATTACTATCTCTGGCTTTGTATTTTTGGATTTTATTGCAGCCATATTTCTAGATCTGTACAGTTTTGATAATTTATCCATTTCTAATTTTTTTGTAGCAACATATCTACAATTAATTTTAGTTCTTTTAAATTTGAGCCAGAAAATTTTGAAACGAGTTCCTTGTCTAGTTTTGAATAATTTTCATCCTGAAATTTTCCATCTTCAATTTGAGGGTCACATGCAGCAAAATTTCTGAATTTTCTAAAAACTCCATTTGCATTTCTAAAAGTTTTGTTAGACTTTAAATCTTTTTTATGTTCCATCACTGATCTATTTCTTAGTATTTCACTAATTTTATGATGTAGCGAGCAGACACCTGTTAAAATTTCCTCTTTATCAGGACATTCAAAATATTCTTTTAAAGCTATAGATGTTTCATTTCTAGTCCAAGGTGGTGGTCTATTACCTTTTTCCTTATCAGATATTCTTGCTTTTGAAGTTTTCCAAATAGAAAACTCATCTCTTATAAGTTTTATTAACTCATCTGAAGTGAGACTCCATAAATCTTTGTTTTTTGATAGCGTTAAAATTTCTTTGTAAAGCCTTGGATAAAGCGCCCCTTCGGTAAAGTAAACTTGACCATTCTCTTTCTTTTTTCGGTGATCAGCTGAATCTTTTTTTTCTCTTTTTGCCTCTTTGTCGTAATAAAGTTCGTTGCAGAGCTTTGTAACAGATTTATTTTTCCAGAGATCCATTCTTGATATAAACTGTTCACACATATTGCCATGAACATGCAGAGGTGTGGACAGGCAGAACGCGACATCATCACCGCTTCTGTCATAAAGCAACCAAGGCGTTCTTACTAAATGCTTTTTTCCATATCTAAAATCTTTACTGAATGCAAATCTACAAACCTCTAATCCTCTTCCGCTAAAAATTTGTTTAATATAAAAAGCCGCCATCCAATCCCAGAAATTTTTGTTTTCATAAATGTTTTTTTTATTCAATTTTTTTAACTGACTCGTAAGATATTTTCCAAATTCCAATCTATCTTCAAAATCAGAACAAGTGATTTGATTGGTGTTTCCAATTGATTCTATCTGGGTAGGATTTTTTGAATGTTCGTGTATTTGATTTAGCAGAGACTTTGTTTGTCTGTGTTCAGGGCCTTTTGATTTAGAAGCTTCAATTAACTTCTCAAGCAGCTCAAGGTATTTTTCATGTCCTGATTTTGTAAACTGTTTAATTAAAACTTTTTTCATAATTATTTTTTCCAACCTAGTTTATCTTTTGTGTCTATTTCTTTGTTTGGTATCAAATCCATTAGTTTTACTCTTTTTGAATTTGGCTTATTAGAGAATCTTACTATAGCTTTGTTGATCCATTTTTCCCCATTTGTTTCTGCTTCTTCGCCTTCCCAAAAATCCTCTTTTTTTGGCGGATCCTCTTCTGCCAACTTAGTAAAATGTTTAATCCAATCCTTCCTTATTTCACAATCTTCAAAATTTTCAGGCATCAAAAGATATTTTGTTAAAACATCCTTAATTGCAGGAGTGAAAACAAAACCTCTTAAAAAGCCTGACTCATTTAATAAAGTTTTTAAACCGTATCCTTTTTTAAAAAAGACTATTGGAACTTCATCAGGTACAATGCTTAGTCTAAACAACATATCCTGTTTGTCATCCTCGGCATATTCTAAAAGAGTGGATCCTTTTTTTGGTTTTATGGGCTCAACTAAACATAAAACGTTTTTTTCGTTGTCAACAATTTTAAATGAAAAATTTGTACCCTCAAGACTGGTTTCCAATTCCACAGGCTTAAGTTCTGGTTCTGCAACAGTTCCAAAATTAAAAGGTTCGGACACGTAATTATCACCCTTTGTCGAGTAGGCTTGTATTTTAATTATACCATCAGCAGGAAATTTCCTTTTCTCATCTATATTAATAAAAGGCTCAAATTTCATTCCATTATCAGTAGACCAAGACTTTATAACAAGCTCAGGATTATCTCCTCCGATCCTTAAAACATCTTTTCTATCTGTGTAATTAAAAGTATGAATTGCCATTAGTCTACAACCTTTCTAGAGTGAGGACTTACCCCTACATCTGTTGGCTGTCCCTCTTTAGATCGAAATTTATTAGTCAACATTCTGTATTTAAATTTAGAATTCTTAACCCTGAATTTAATTTTATTATATTTTTCAGTTTTATTTGTAACTCCTTCAGAAGTAACTTCAAAATTTTCTCCAATATCTTCTGAGAGGTTAAAATCGTTTTTAAAATCATAAAATTTTTTACTTGTTTTTTTGTGCTTTTGCATGTCTTCCCAAATAGTAATAGATAAATCTGCAGGAAATAAATCTTCACAATTTTTATCCCTTCTGTCTTTAAGCTTCCTGAGCTGCTTGTTAAGTCTGTTTAATTCTTTTTGTGTAATTTTTTCTTTAGATTCGCCATCCTCACCTTTATTTTGACTTTCTTTTATTAGATTCTCGATCTGGTCTATATTTTTCATGGTTTCCTTCACTACATTTGCTCCATAAATTTCAAAGCCAGTATAGTGGTTTTCTTTTAATTTTTTGATTTCATAGATCTTAGGATCATTAAATAAATATTCCGGTATTTTAAACTTCGTATCTGGCCCTTCACCATCTTTATTTTTTGTTCCAGAGCTATCAGGATTCTGAGATCCAAAATTGAAAAAATCTTTTGTGGCATCCACGGAAGTTTTTTGAGATTCCGACTCTAACAATAAAGCATACAAAGACGGAGTTGCTCGAGTTAAAAGTTTTAAAGGATGGTTAAATTTTTTATATTTATTTTTTTCTTTTAGAGTGTGATAATCAAATTTTTTGTGATTTTCTGACTCGGATAGTCTAGCAAATTCTGCTGTTTCAGGATCTTCAATTAAAGTTAGTGCTAGCGTATCTTTATCTTCAAATATTCTTTCTCCCGATACAGGCATTTTAAGCCTCATAATGTCATCACTTCCAGCGCCATCCTCAACTCTTTGTAAAAAAATTTTAATTTTTGCATCAATAAATTCATCATCGTCTTTTTCAACATTAAAATTAACTTTACATGGAATTATCTTTGAGTTTGAAAATTCTGCCGTCCATTTATCAACCCCCTCTTTTGACAAATGATTTTCCCTAATTTCACGGGCATTATCATTTATATTTATAATATTGAAGCTTTCATTTTTTATCTGACTGCAGTTTTCAATAAATTCGAAGTATTTTATATATTTATCAACTTGTTCAGGCAGATGTTTTTTTACAAATGTGTTTAAGGTTTCTTTTGAAAGAATTTCTCCCAATATATCGAATTCTACTTCGTCCTTATAAATTGAGTATCTGTATCTTTCCAAAAGATTAATTTTTAAATCTTCTATTTTACAATGTTCCTGAATGGGAAAAGGTATGATCATTGACAAGCCTGGTTCATCAAAGCCTCTTTTTAACTTAAAGCCCTTGTGATATTTTTTTAGCCTTTCATTGTCAGTTATAGGATAAAAAGCATTTTGTTCTCCTGTACCGAATCTGCAAATAGGATCTCTCGGACCTTTATTATCGCTATATTTTCCAAAAACTGACACACCGAGAAAAAATTTTTTACCCTTTTTGTTGTCATGCGGAACTGAGAATGAGAAAAAAGTGTGTATTCTAGATGAATACGCAAAGGTTAAACGCCCAACCCCCACACTTCCTCCTTTCCCCTTTTCTTTGCTCGCGCTATATAATTCCCACCAAAAAGCAAAAAAGGCATTTCTTTCACTACCAATATGACCCTGTACAGTAAAGGGATCTCCAGTAACTCCAGTTGTGTTGAAATCTTCAAAAATTAAAACCGGTATATCTTTTTTGGTTTTTTTAAAAATTTCTCTATCGTCTTTTTCCACAAAATCAGATGCGGCAAGATATTTTTCAAAGTCAGAACTCAAAAAATTATCTTCAAAAAAAGAATACGGTACTTTTTCGTAAGAAATTTTAATTTTAGTCTTTGAGTTTCTGCAGTTATCTATTGAATTTTGACTACCCTCATCACCTATTGGAGTAGAATTTTTACCGATAATATCTTGAAAAAAATTTTTTTTCAGAGGTGGTAAATTCTGTTTGGTTATAGTTTTTGAAAAAACTTCCCTATACCATTTTTCATTATTTTTTGTCATTTTTTGCCTTCTTTACGTTAATGTATTGCTTAAACAAAAAATTTCTTGTCCAATCTTTGGAAAGATTTTGGACTGTTCACTTTAATCAAAGCTATCGGGCTTGAAGCTGTGTTTAACCAGGGTGCAGTCTGACGAGAAGCAGCCTCAAGTCCTGAAAAACGATGTAGCTTGTCACCGCTAGAAAGTAGCTTCTTCTTTAATTGTGGTTCATTTAGGATACCACTTCGCACCAATTCTATAATTTTTTTTAAATTCATTCTGTCTTCCTAACTTTTTTTCC
>CAYMCN010000033.1:0-4649 GCA_964389155.1 Candidatus Woesearchaeota archaeon | reverse complement strand
TACAGGTAATGTTGGTCATACTTCTAGTCAAATTGATGAATCAGACCCAACTGTTACAAGTTCTGTAAAAGATGGAGTGAGTTGGAGTGAATTATCAGGAATTCCTTCGGGATTTGCAGATGGAACAGATAATGAAGGCATTAGTGGTGTCTCTTGGGATGAAATTACAGGTAAGCCTGTGGAGGTAAGTCCAGTGATTACGACATATGAAGGGGATGGATGTGGCGAATGTCCATTTGGCAGTTTAAGTCTTCATGAGGCGGATTATGAATATCCTATAACGCTTAGAGCTTGTAAAGGTGATTCAACAGGTGTTGTAATATGTAATCGTCCAAATTGTTGGAGTGATGGTTCGGGATATTGGCCTTGGAGAATGATTTGTTTGGATTATTCATAAAAAATAACTAGGTTTTATAGACTGATATATGAAACTTACGTTTTTTGTTAGATAATTACTTTTAAAATATCTTTTTATTTTTCTATATCTTGCATACTAAATTTATTCATAAAAAGCAAAAAGAGAATGATGTTTTTATAATTATTGTTGAAATGTGAGATAAATCCTAATCTTCAACAGAACCATCTAAAGATAATTTGAAAATGGTCCCACGCAGAATCGAACTGCGGTCTCATCCAAGTCAGGGATGTATCTTAGCCACTGGACTATGGGACCGTAATTAAGTATACGCATCACCTAAGAATGGAATTTTATTTTAACACGGTTTGTTTTAAATTTACCATGTTAAGAAATATTTAAATATGTTGTTTTACTTTTAAAACAATGAATGGTAAAAAATTTTTGTTTTTTATTCTTTGTTTAGTTTTAGGAATTTATTTGATAAATTCTTCTTTTGAATTTTATGTTTTACCAAAATATATAACAAATTTTGATAATGTACTTAAAATTGTTAGTGGAGTTTTAATTATTATTGGAGGATTAAGTATTTTAAGTAATAAAAAAAAGAATGCTGTAGATTTTAAAGAGTTGGCTAAGCAATTTTCTTAATAAACTTTATATAGATAATTTCCATAATTCTTGTATGATTACAAAGGGAAATAAGAGGGGGCAAATTACCATATTTATTCTAATTGCAGTTTTTATTGTTGGCGCGGTTGTGGTTTTTTTTGTTTCTAAAGGAACTATTACTTTTACAGAAATTCCTGCAAGTATTGAACCTGTTTACAATACTTTTTTATCTTGTTTAGAAGAAGAAATTTTTATAGGAATAGATGTTTTAGAAAGTCAAGCAGGATATATTGAATTGCCTGAATTTGAACCTGGAAGTCATCATATGCCTTTTTCATCTCAATTAGATTTTTTAGGAAATCCTGTTCCTTATTGGTATTATGTTTCTGGAAATAATATACAAAAAGAACAAGTTCCTTCTAAGAAAGATATGGAAGAAGAACTTGGAAATTTTATTAAAGAAAAAATAAATGGATGTAGATTTGATGATTATTATGATCAAGGATTTGAAATTTCTTTTAATGAAGCAGAAGCAAATGTAAATATTAATGAAAATAAAATTGATGTTTCTCTTAATATGAATTTAAATATAAGTAAGGGAGAAGATAATGTTTTAATTAAAAATCATAAAATTTCAGTTGATTCAAAATTAGGGATGCTTTATGATTCTGCAAAAAAGATTTATCAATATGAACAAGAAAATTTATTTTTAGAAGATTATGCTATTGATACTTTGAGACTTTATGCTCCTGTTGATGGCGTTGAATTAACATGTAGTCCATTAACATGGGATGCTAATGATGTTTTTGATAAGCTACAGGAATCAATTGAAGTTAATACTCTTGCACTTAAAACAAAAGGAGGGAATTTTTCTTTGAAAAATGAAGAGAACAAATATTTTATTGAAGATATTTCTGTTAAAGGAGATGTTAGATTCTTAAATTCAAAAAATTGGCCTTATGCTTTTGAAGTCAATCCTTCTGAAGGAAGTATTTTAATTTCTAAGCCAGTAGGAAATCAACAAGGATTAGGGATTTTAGGATTTTGTTATGTTCCATATCATTTTGTTTATGATATTAAATATCCTGTTTTAGTTCAGATTTTTAGTGATGATACCCAAAGAGGCACAAGTGAAATTTTCCAATTCCCTATGGCAGTTGTAATTCAAGGAAACAATCCTCGAGAAGCTTTGGAAACTACTGCTCTTGAATTAGAAATTCCTGAATTATGTGGGCAAAAAAATACAGAAATTCAAGTAAATGTTTTTGATACTAAATTAAATCCTGTTGATGCAAAAATTTCATATGAATGTTTTGGAACTAAATGTGATATTGGAGAAAGTTCTTCAGGAGTATTGAAAGGAGAATTTCCACAATGTGTTAATGGAGATGTAATTGTAAAGGCAGAAGGATATAAAGATACAAGATATCAATATTCAACAGTTGAACAAGGAATTGTCGATATAATAATAGACAAACTTTATGAATTAGATGTTGATTTAAAACTTAATAGTCTTGATTATAATAGGAAAGCTACAGTGAGTTTTATTTCAGATGATAATACAAAAACAATTGTTTATCCAGAACAAAAAACCGTTGAATTAAGTGAAGGACAATATGAAGTTCAAGTTTCTATTTACAAAAATTCTTCTTTTACCTTAGGGGCAACAAAAAATGAACAATGTGTTGAAGTTCCACAATCAGGGGTTGGTGGATTTTTCGGATTTACAAAAGAAAAATGTTTTACTGTTGAATTTCCATCTCAAGTTATTTCAAATGCTTTAGCTGGTGGAGGGAAACAAAATTATTATATTTTAGAGTCTCAATTATCTGATTCAAATACAATAGAAATAAGTTCTCAATCACTTCCAACTCCAACCACAATTGAAGGATTGCAGAATAATTACATTTTATTTGATGAAAGAAATTTAAATATAAATTTTAAATGATAAATAACCAAAGGTCACAAGAACCTCTTCGAGGTAAAAAAATTGCAATTGGGATGTTTTTGTTAGTGGGAATTTTTTTGATGACTTTTGCAACTGCTTTTAGTCTTTCAAATCCTCAATTTGGTGCCCCTGGAGGAACAAGTACTAGTTATTTAAAAAGTCAAGGAGTGGATACTTTTCCTTCATTTAATTCAGATATGTGTGGAAAAGGACAAGACTTTGTTCTGCAAATTGCCCCTTTTGGATGTTCTCCAACTATTGTAAGAAGTGATTTACTTGAAGAGCAAAATGTTCCTGTTTTTTGTCAGATTGCTGCAACAAAAATAAATCCTTTGATAGATGTTAAATCAATTGAAAGCATGTCATTTAAAGGCCAATATCCAAAAGAAGTTTCAGGTGTTGGATTTCATCCTGCAAGAGCTGCTGTAAAAAGTCAGAAAACTTTATTGAATTCACCTATTTTAGAAAATATTGGTTATGCTGTTATTGTTTTAAGGCAACAGAAAAATGAATCAGCAATGCCTGATTTTGTTGATGGAAACTTGACAGCAAAAATAAAATATGATATTGAAAATGCTTTTGGAATTGGAAAAGCAAATTATTATCTTCCTGAAATTAATGATAATGAATGGGGACAAAAATATAAGCAATATGGATTTTGGAATGGAAAAGGATTTTTAAGAGCAGAATCTGTTGATGCAGATAGTGCTGTTGTTTCTATTTATTCTGATGAAAATAATAAACTTTCAACTTTTGATTTGAAGAAAGGACAAACATCTCCACAAGTTTATCTTCCAGGATTTTATTGTTTAGCTAATTTAAAAGTTAGGTTAGATGGATTAGAAGCTCCAGATACAAGAGCAAAATTAGAAATTAATGGAGAGATTGTTGAAGTTGCTGAAAAAGAAAAGTTTTTGCAAAATTCTTGTACTATTAAAAATGTTGAAAAACAAGGAATTAATCAAAAAGTCGAAATAAGTTGTAGAACAGATGAAGGTGTTGACCCATTTGAATTGATGATTAGTCCAAAGATAAAATTAGATTTTAAAGGAGCAAAGGAAGAAGGATATAGTATTGGAGAAAAACTTCCTTTTTCTGATGATGGGAATAAAAATGTATATTTAGGTTATGCTAGAACAAAAGGAGATTCTGGAAAAGAAAAAGATTTGTATGTTCGTTTTGTTCAGACACCTTATAGAGATAATATATTAAGTGATGATATGCTTTCTGAAGTTGCAAGATATGATAGAGATAGTTTTGATGCTCAAAAAGGAGGACTTATTAGCAAATCATTTTCAGTTGTTACAAAAAGTTTCTCAACTTGGTCTGAAAGATTTGCGAGGTATCTTGTACAAGGAACTGAAATTAGTAATGTTTTAGAATACGATGATCAAACAAATGTTTATGGAACACAAGTAAAACTTCTTGGACTTGTAGGGCCAAAAGATAAAAGTTTTGGAGAAAATAAAGATTTAAAACAAAATTATGAAAATGCAATGTCTGATTATAGAAAAATTATTGATAGTTTTCCAAATGAAAAAGAAAACAAAGATTCACAGGAAACTTTTGCTGAAAGAGCTTTGTTTGATTCAATAAAATTAGCAAATTCAGCAGAGCAAAAAAAGAAAATGGTTGAATTATGTCAAGAATTTGAAGAAAGATATCCAAAATCAAAAAATAAACCATCTGAATTGTGTAATAATGATTTAAAAATTTCAAATTCAGAGATTTCAA
>CAYMCN010000032.1:0-4676 GCA_964389155.1 Candidatus Woesearchaeota archaeon | reverse complement strand
GAAACCGTAGGTGTCCTCGCATGGCATCAGTTCAACAAATTATTGGAAAAATAAAAATTTAAGATATGATGACAATGGAACATACCATAGAATAAAAGGAATATTTGGAAATGATATAAACAAATACAATGTTTATGTAAAAAATAAAGAATATGTAGGAGGATATTTCACTGTAAAATTTTATTTTAAAGATAAATATAGGAATGTGAAAACAGATTCTGTAACACGTTATATCAAATCTCATGAAACAAGAAAGTTTTCTCATCAGAAAGTTTACGACGACGAAACTTATTATTGGAAACATAATATTGTTTCACATTCTAAAATTCCAAAAACAAATAATAAAGAAAAAATATATTTTTACTATCGTTAAATTTAACATATATTAAATCATAGAAGAATTTATAAATAAATATCCTATTAAAAAAGTAGTTAACAAAACTAAAAAAGAGGTCAAAAATGGAAGAAGAAAAACTTCTCAAGGAAAATGAGGTTGAAGACGATATGGATAACCATATTGATGCGTTAGATCTTGATTAATCATTTTTTTTATTTTTTTATTTCTAATTTTATTTCATTATTATTTTTTTTTAATTCAGAGAAATTGGAATCTATTAAAAATTTCAATTCTTGAATATTTATTTTTGAAACTAAAATATTATTTAAGCTCATAGTGATTCCATATCCAATCTTTAAAGAATCAATTTCAGTTTCTTTTATTATTTTTTCACCAGAAGAAATTATAAGTTTAGTTTTTTCAGAATCTTTAAGACCATGATTTCTAATTGTTATATTTGTATCAAGATATTTCCCATGCATTATTGCGGAAACATTTTCAAAAGTTAAATCAGGATAACTTGGAGAAGAATAAAGTTCATTTATTTTATCAACAATATCCTGTCCAATATTTTGATTACATTTACTAGTATTGTACATTATACTACTTGGATTAGGAGAATGATCAAATCCTAAAGAATGGAAAAGTTCATGTAAGGCGATATTTGGTTTTTCACATTTTGATTCTTTAATTAGTAAAATTTCCCCTTTCAAAATAACATTAAAATTTTCTGTTTTCGTTATATTTACAGGACCTCCTTCACCTGCAATAAATAATTCACCTTCAATTTTATTTCTGCTGTCACAAGTCGCAAAAATTTCTTCATTAAATTCAACTTCATAAAAACTCAAAGAAGTTGTATTAGAAATCATTTCAAATGCACGTTCTATATTATATCTTTTTTGTAAAGTGCAATCGAGAATCCTGTATGAAATTTTTGGATCAGAATACCTCATATTTTCATAAAATTGCATTTCTTTACTAGAATCATTTAAGGTAAAATTAAAATTATCTGAACTATAACCTTGATAAAATTCAAATTTATTCAATGGAATAAACCAATAAAAAATAAGTGAAGACATCGTTATTAAAATGAAAATAAAACTAAAAAATATTTTCCATGTCATGATATGTGTTACTAATTAAAATATATAAATGTTAATAAAAAAAGAAAAAAGAAAAAGCATTTGTTGAAATTTACTCGCTTGTATCTTCTTCTTTTTCTGCTTCTTCAGAAGTTCCTTCTGCTTCTTCAGTTGTATCTTCTTGTGAAGATTCTTCTTCAGGAGCTGTTACTTCTTCTTCAGCTTCTTGTGTTTGTTGATTTTCTTCGTCCATTATGAAATTTTTTGAAATTTTATTTTACGAAAACTTTTGTTTTCTGTTTATGATTTTTATTTCTTTTTAGTAATTTCGGTGCACATTCCTGCTGCAACTGTTTGCCCTGCATCTCTTATTGAAAATCTTGACATGGTAGGATTATCTTTTTGTACTTCTAAACATAAATTTCCTTGAGGTTCAATTCTAACTTTAGCTGCATCGCCATTTTTTAAAAAATCAGGATTTTCTTTAATTGTCTCTCCTGTGGCTGGATTAATCTGCGCAATTAATTCTGTAATTTTACATGGAACTTGAGCTGTATGAACATGGAATACAGGTGTATAGCCTTTAGCTAAAACAGTTGGGTGAGCTATAACTTGAATTGTAGCTATGAATTCTTCTACAATAGGAATTGGTTTTGACGCTTCGCAAATAACATCCCCTCTTGCTATATCCTTTTTCCCAACACCTCTAATATTAATTCCAACATTATCTCCTGCTTCAGCTTCATCCATCATTTCATGATGCATTTCAATTGTTTTTAATTCTCCTTCAATTCCTTTCCCAGTTCTTCCCGGTAATACAACCATTTTATGTCCTTTTTTCATAACACCTGTTACAATTTTTCCAACTGGAACTATTCCTATTCCTGTAATTTCATAAACATCTTGAACAGGCATTCTCATAGGAAGATTTGTTAATGATTCAGGCGCAGTGAATAAATCAAATTGCTCAACAATTGTTGGTCCTTTATACCAAGACATATTTTCTGATTTTTTAACTATGTTATCCCCTTTTAATCCTGCACATGCAATAAATGTAATTTCATCAGGATTTTTTCCTACTTTTTTTAGAAGGTCTGATACACCTTCTTTAACTTTATTGAATGTTTCTTCTTTATATCCCACATCATCCATTTTATTAATAGCAACAACTATATTTTTTACACCAGCTGTAATTAAAAGCCATAAATGTTCTGTAGTTTGTGGCTGAACACCTGAAGGTGCAGAAATAACTAAGAAAGCAGCATCTGCTTGTGAAGCACCTGTAATCATATTTTTCACAAAATCTCTGTGTCCAGGAGCATCAATAATTGTGATTTGATATTTTTGGGTCATAAGTTTTTCGTAATTTAAATCAATAGTAACTCCTCTTTCTCTTTCTTCTTTAATATTATCCATAACATAAGCAAATTCAAAACCAGCTTTACCATGCTTTTCAGCTTCTTGTTTTAACTTTGTCATCTCTTGTTCAGAAACCATACCGGAATCAAACATTGTTCTTCCAACTATAGTTGACTTTCCTGCGTCAACATGCCCTACAAAGACAACATTCATATTTGGTTTTTCTTTTGCCATTTGAAATTAACAATTATTTTCTTATAAAGAAATTTACTGCATTTTTTAATAAAAAAAATAGTTTATAAAGTTTTTGCTACAAAATTTTAAAATTATTGATTTTCACTCAAACCTTTTCTGTCTCTAATTTTTCTTATAACATCTGTTTGTAAACTCATAGGAGTTTTCTCGAATAACTGATCAAGTAAAGCAGAAGTACCACGACCTTCTGTTGATGAACGTAAGTCATTGCTCCATCCAAGCATTTCTGCAACAGGAAGTTTTACTTTTACTTCTGCATTTGTTCCTTCTTGTGAAACATTAATTAACTGTCCTCTTTTACCACCAATTAACTTTGTTATTTCTCCCAAGAACTTATCCGGAATTTCAATAACATGTACTTGTAAGGGTTCTAAAATAAAAGCATTTGCTTTTTTCATTGCTTCAACAATTGATTCTCTTATAGCAGGATAAACTTGAGCAGGACCTCTATGAATTGCATCTTCGTGAAGTTTTGTATCAACTAAAGAAACTTTTAATTTTGTGCATGGTTCCCTTGCTAATGGACCTTGATTCATAACCATTTCAAAAGCATCTAAAACCATTTCAATGATTTCTTGGATATGAACTTCTCCCCGAGTTTCATCTAAAAACATATTTCCATTGTAGATATTTCTGACATTTCTTATTTCATCACCGCTCCATCCAAGTTCAGAAAGTTTATCATTAACTTCTTGATTTCTTTTTTTTATTCTTATTTCAGGAAGCTCCCCACTTTTTATTGCTTCATAAATATTATCTTCTAAAGGTTCAATTTGAATAAAAAAACTGTTGTGTTTATTTGGACTTCTTCCCTCTACTGAAGGAGATTCCTTACCAACAGATTCTCTATAAACAACTATTGGAGGAGAAGTCTTAACATCAAGTCCTTTTTCTGTTTTAATTCTGTTTTCCATAATTTCTAAATGTAATTCTCCCATTCCAGATATTAAGCTTTCACCTGTCTGCTCATTAATTTCAATTTTTATAGAAGGATCTTCTTTTCCAACTTGTTTTAAAACTTCGACAAGCTTTGGTAAATCAGATGCTTTTGTTGCTTCAATTGATTTTGTAATAACTGGTTCAAATATATGTTTTATTGATTCAAAAGGTTCAATTTCATTTTTACTTACAGTCTCCCCAACAAAAACATTTTTTAGCCCCACAATACCAATAATATTTCCTGCAGAAACTTCATCAACAATAATTCTTTGAGCACCTTTGTAAACAGAAACTTGCTGAACTCTTGTTTTTCTTTTTGCAAGATTCATATAAACTTCATCACCTTGTTTTATTGCTCCTGAAAACAATCTCCCAGCAGCAACTTCTCCAGCATGCTTATCAACAACTATTTTAATTGGAACAAAAGCAGGTTCTCCTTTTGGATTGCAATTTATTAAGTTTTTTCCTAAGTCAGATTCCATTTCACCATGCCAAATTTTTGGGATTCTATATTTTTGAGCATCTACAGGATTTGGGTGGTGTTGAACACTCATTTCCAAAATAACTTCATGCAAAGGGGCTTTTTTAGCTAATTCTTTATAGTTATCATTTTCATAAGCTTCAATAACATCTTTGAAAGTAATACCTTTCTTTTTCATATATGAAAAACTTAAAGCCCAATTATGAAAAGCAGAACCAAA
>CAYMCN010000031.1:0-4933 GCA_964389155.1 Candidatus Woesearchaeota archaeon | reverse complement strand
TTAATTTATGGGAAATATAAAATTAAAACCAAATTTTTGAAATTTAAATAAAATGACAGAAGAACAAAAAAAAATAATCGAAGATAAAGGAATAATCAACACAGAAGTTTCAGAAGAAATGAAAAAAGCATATTTAGATTATGCTATGTCTGTTATTGTTTCTCGTGCACTTCCTTCAATTGAAGATGGATTAAAACCAGTTCAAAGAAGAATTCTTTATGCAATGAATCAAATGGGTTTAAAGCCAAATACTCAAACAAAAAAATCTGCAAGAGTTGTTGGAGAAGTTATGGGAAAATATCACCCTCATGGAGATAGTTCTATTTACGAAGCAATGGTAAGAATGTCTCAAGATTTTTCATTAAGATATCCTTTAGTTTTTGGACAAGGTAATTTTGGGTCTATTGATGGGGATTCTGCAGCAGCTATGAGGTATACCGAAGCCAGATTAAAAGAACTAAGTTATGAATTATTGGAAGATATTGATAAAGAAACTGTTAAATTTATTCCAAATTATGATGGTTCAACAAAAGAGCCAATATTACTTCCAGGAAAACTTCCAACATTATTGCTTAATGGAGCAACAGGAATTGCAGTTGGAATGGCGACAAATATTCCTCCACACAATTTAACTGAAATTTGCGATGCAATAATCACTTATCTAAAAAAACCTGAAACTTCAATAGAAGAATTTTGTCAAATAGTTACAGGTCCTGATTTTCCAACAGGGGGCACTATTAATGGAGATATGCTTGAATTATATAAAACTGGAAAAGGAAGACTTACAGTAAGAGGTAAAACAATTGTTGAAACTCTAAAAAACAAAGAAGCTGTTGTAATAACAGAAATTCCATATATGTTGAACAAAACAACTTTGATTGAACAAATTGCTAAAATTATTCAAGACAAAAAAATAAAAGATGTTTCTGATTTAAGAGATGAATCTTCAAAAGGAAAAATAAGAATTGTAATTGAATTAAAAAAGGGTGCAAATTCAAAATTTGTAATTAATGCTTTGCATAAATACACAAGATTACAAGATTATTTTAATGTTAATTTTCTTGCTTTAGTTGATAGAGAACCAAAAATTCTAAATTTAAAACAAGCGCTTGAAGAATATGTAAAGTACAGAAAAACAATAATAACTAACAGAACAAAATATGAATTAAAAAAAGCAAAAGAAAGGCAAGAAATTGTAGAAGGTTTGTTGATTGCTTTAAAAAATATCGATGAAATTATTTCTTTAATTAAAAAATCTAAAAATACTACAGAAGCTTTGGAAAACCTAATCATGAAATACAAATTAAATAAAAGGCAATCTCAAGCTGTTTTAGAAACAAAATTACAACAATTAACTTCTCTTGAACAAAATAAATTAAAAGAAGAGCATGAAAATTTGAAGAATAAAATTTTAGAGTTTGAAAAAATTCTTAGTGATATTAAAGAAGTTTTAAAAATAATTACTAAAGAAGTTTCTGAATTAAAGAAAAAATATGGAGATAATAGAAGAACACAAATATTACAAAGAATAACTGAGATTTCTGAAAAAGATTTGGTTCAGAAAAAAGAAGTTGTTGTAACAATAACTGAAAAAGGATATACAAAAAGAATGGATACTAAAAGTTATAGAGAGCAAAAAAGAGGTGGCAAGGGAATTATTGGAAGTAATTTAACAACAGGAGATTTCGTAAAAAAAATCATAACTTGTTCAACTCATGACTATTTGATGTTTTTTACTACACGTGGAAGAGTTTTATGGCTAAAAGCATATGAAATTCCAGAAGCAGAAAGATACAGCAAAGGAAAAGCAATAGTTAATATTTTAAATTTAAGGAATGAAAAAATTACAAATGTTATTTCAGTAAGAAATTTTGAAGATTATTTATTCATGGTTACAAACAAGGGAATTGTTAAAAAAATTTCACTTGAAAATTTCTCAAAGCCAAGAGCTTCAGGAGTAAAAGCTATAAAATTACCTGAAGATAATTCAGATTTTTTAATTGATGTTAAACTTGTAAAGAAAAATCAAGAAGTTTTACTTGCAACAAAAAAAGGACAAGCAAATAGATTCAATAGTGATAATATTAGAAGTATGGGAAGGGCAAGTTATGGAGTTGCAGGAATAAAACTTAAAGGAGATGATAAAGTTGTAAGTCTTGAAATTTTGGATACAGAAGCTGTTTTAACAATAACAAAAAATGGTTTTGGAAAAAGAACAAATGTAAATGACTACAGAAAAACAGCGCGTGGAGGTAAAGGTGTAATTAATTTAAAGGTTTCTGAAAAAACAGGGAATGTTGTTACAACTATTGCTGTTAATAATGAAGACAATATAATAATAACAACTGCAAAAGGAATTGTAATAAGAACCTCATTAAAAAATATAAGAGTTATGGGGAGAGCAACACAAGGAGTGAAAATTGTCAAACTTCAGCAAGGAGATTATGTTACAGATTTGATAAGAGTTCAAGATTTTAATGGAAATGGTGAGTAGATTTCATATTTACAAAGAAATTTTAGAAAAAAGAGGGTTTATAAATAAATATTTTTTAAGAGTTTTATGAGAAAAAAATTAATTTCACTTGTTTTAGCAATGTTTCTTTTTCCAACATATTCACAAGGAGCATTGACTGAAAAAGAAGAGCTTATTCCTAAAGAAGTCCGCAGCGGAATGGCCACAATTATGGATAAAGATGGTGATGAAATAATTGATCAAGTATTCTTAAAAGATACAGAAAACCCAAATTATAGAGGGACATTTTTTAAAAATACCTCATTCAGTAGAGAACGTAAAGGAAGCGTGAGAGAATTTTTAAAAGGATTTGATGCATATGCATGTCTTACTGAAAACAACCATTGTAGATTAGTGTGGGAAAATGAAGATGTACATAAATATCAAGCAGTTTTTGAAAAAGAAATGATGAAAAGGAAATGAATACTCACTAAACTTGATTCATTTTTATTTAATTTCATAATAATAATTGCTTTTCAGGAGGTTTATTTCCAAAAGCAGAACAAATCTGTTTATATTCACACCACCCACATAATACAGATTTTTTAGGAGGAAATTCTGTTGTTAATTCTATTTTTTTAATTAGTTCCAAAGTTTCTTGTTTAAGTTTCTTAAGTTGTTCATCTGTTCTTTTTGAATAAAGTTTCTGATTAAATGATAAATAATGCCAAATAAGTATGACTTTTTTTTCTTCTCCAAAAATTTCCTTAATTGCAATTGAATACAACGCAAGCTGTCTATCTTTGTCTAAAAATTCTTGTTTCGGCAAATTATTTGAAGTTTTATAATCATGAACTTCATATTCTTCAGTCTCTAAATTATAAACAAGCCTATCAATAAACCCCTTTATTTTATATTTCCCATCTTCATCCAGATTAAAAATAATTTCTTTTTCAACTTCAATTGTATTATCATCAAACGGCTTATGTTTCATATAATAATCAATTAAAAATTGAATCCCTTTATTAAAATAATCTCCCGCAGTCATTTGCTTTTTAGCAATTGGAATTTCTTCTTCATATTCTGCTTTCCAAATTTCTGAATATTTTACAATAACTTCATCAATTGTGGGAATTCTATTTTTCTTTACTTGATTATAAAGCCATTCCAAAACAGAATGAACAACACTTCCTAAATAAGATTCAATTGTTTTTTCAATATCTGGGATTATTTTATCAATATATCTAAATTTATATTTAAGCTTACATTGCTCAAAACTACTTAATCTTGAATGAGAAAATATTTTCATAAAAAGACAAAGATAAAATTAGTTTATAAAATTAATTAGATTATTTCACCCCAACCAATTAATCTCCAGTGAGTATTAATATTTCTAGCTATTCCAACATTGTCTTTTTTTAATGCAACAATAGGAATATTCAGAGATAATTCAATTTCTTCTCCTTTTTTATCAAATTTTTCAACTCTTCCAACAGTAATTGTAGTATTAACACTTAACATCAGCATTTCTCTTATTTTAATTGGTTCAATTTTCTGGTGTTCGGAAGTTCCAGAAACCTCTCCAAATAAATTTGATTTTAATTTTATATTGTAAGTTATTTCAGGAAGATTATCTTTTACTGAAACTAAACAACCAGTTAGAGAATCTGTTTTTGTCAAGAAAGGGTCAAGAGATGTTTCAATAGAAATACTTGCCCCAGGTTCAACTTCTTTTATTGATTTATTTCCTTTGTGCAAGGAGATAATTTTTGTTTTTATTGTTTGATAAATTTCCTTATGTGCTTTTTTTGAACTTAATCCTGGTTTTATTTCAATCTCATCACCAACTTTTAATTTTCCTTTTTTCAAAATTCCTCCTAAAACTCCTCCTTTTAATTCAGAAATTTTTGTTCCTGGTTTATTTATATCAAAACTTCTTGCAACTAAAAAAATTGGTTCTGTATTTTCTTCTTTTTTTGGAATTTCAATTTTTGAAAGTTCTTCTATTATTTTTTCAATATTAATTTCTTGTAATGTTGAAACAGGAATCACTGGAGAATTTTCAGCCAAAGTTCCTTTAACAAATTCTTTAATTTTTTTGTAGTTTTCTAAAGCTTGTTTTTTAGTAACTAAATCAATTTTATTTTGAACTATGATTATATTTTTTATTTTTTTTGCTTGTAAAGCCATAAAATGTTCTTGTGTTTGTGGTTTTATTCCTTCATTTGCAGCAACAACTAAAATAGCTGCATCAATTATTGCAGCCCCTGAAAGCATTGTTGCCATAAGCATTTCATGTCCTGGAGCATCAATAAAACTCACATATCTTACAACATCGCATTTTTTTCCTTTAATTTCCTTATTTGAATACTCATCACCACATTTGTAAATTCTCATTTCTGCATAACCAAGTTTTATTGTAATTCCTCTTTTCAATTCTTCTGAATGAGTATCTGTAAACTTTCCAGTAAGTTTGCTTAG
>CAYMCN010000030.1:0-5015 GCA_964389155.1 Candidatus Woesearchaeota archaeon | reverse complement strand
AAACGCCGCCACCAGGAATCGAACCTGGATGTCCGAAGACCCTGGGCTCAAACCAGGTACATTACCATTCTGTGCATGGCGGCATGAAAAAACAAAATTAAAGAGAATTAAAAACGTTTCTATGAGAACATAAAGGAAACCAAGGTTTCTTTTACGAATCTTCCTTTAAATTAGGGTCAGGCCTGATTAAAATTATCTTTCAGTTTTCTAAAAAATTTCTTTAAAGAAAATGGCTTTCTCACTTCTATCTTAATTGGTTTATTATCTTTACCATAAAGTTCATATTTTATCTTAGGTTTTTCTTTAACTTCTGTAACTTTTTCAGATTTTTCTTTAATTTCTTTGTGTGCTTGTTCAATTGCTCTTCCAATATCTGATCTTGAATATTTCTGTTGAATCAATGCCCATTTCAATGATTCCTCTGTATAACCTTTTGTTAAATTTTTCTTTAAATACTCAACAAGCTGTTTCCTATAGCTCTCCGCCATAGATAAAAAAAGAATCAAAAGTTTAAAAATATATCAATTTATTTTGATTGGATTTTTCTCGTTGTAAAATCTTACTGCTTCCGTCAATCTTGTTTTGGTTTCAGAATAAAATGTTAAAATTTTTTGGGATTTTTTCACATTTTCCCCATTATGGAAATAAAGGTAAATTCCAGAAGACTTATCAACAGGGCATCCTAAAATTCTTGCCAAAGATATTATTTTTTTATTATTTATCCCCTTAATTTTTCCAGATTTTTTAGCAAAAATATCTTTTTTGAATTTTGCCTCTTTAATTTTTTTCAAACTTCCCCCTTGAATCTTAATAATTTGTTTAAATTTCTCAAATGCTTTTCCAGAACTTAAAATTTCTTCTGCTAATTTAATTCCTTTTCCTTTTTTTGCCTTGCCAGTCATTTCAAAAATTTCTCCTGCAAGAAAAACTGATTTCTTCTCTAAATCCTTTGGTCCTTGTTTTTCAGGGTCTAAAATTTTTATAACATCAATTAATTCCAAAGCAGGACCAATACCATTTCCAATTGGCTGGCTTCCATCTGTTAAAACAACTTCTATTTTTTTCTTAAAATGGTTTCCAATCTCTATGAATTTCTTTTTTAATTCCTCTGCTTTTTCTTTATTGACTTTGGCATTTTTTCCATAAGGAATATCTATAAGAATATATTTACTTCCAACTGCAAATTTCTTTGACATGATTGAGGCAATTAACTGAGATTTAGGATCTATTTTCAATATCTTTTCTATTTTGATTATTTTTGAATCAGCAGGCACCATTCCTAAAGAACCACCCCAAACTATGAAAGCGTTTGTTTTTTTCAGAATTTTTTTAAGTTCTTTCATTGAAAATGAAACATTTGCAATTGTTTCAATTACATCAACTGTTCCTGCTTCACTAGTTATTGCTCTTGATGAAGTTTTTGGAAAAATCAATCCGGCAGCAGCGCAAATTGCAACAACAATTGGTGTTGTCCTGTTTCCAGAAATCCCCCCTATTGAATGCTTATCAACAACAAATTCCTTGTTTATTTTAAGTGTGTTTCCAAATTTCAATATTGCTTTTATTAGGTAAACTGTTTCTTTAGTAGTCATTCCGTGTTTGTACATTGCTGCAACAAAAAGCGCAACTTCAGGTTCTGACAAAGAATTATTCACAATGTCTTGAATTATTTGGGTTATTTCCTTTTCAGTCAATCTTTTATTATTTAATTTCTTTTTAATAAAATTCAAACTCTTAGGTTCTGGAGAAAGATTAATATCAACTTTTTGTTTAACTCTTAAACCTAATCTTTTTCTTACTTCAGACGAAACAAGAATTTCATTTTCTTTAACAGAATTGCCTTCAATAGTATCAATAATAGAAGAAATTTCTTTAGGATATTTTGATAATGTTTTAATAGAAATTCTTCCTTGAGTGTGGACCCCAAGTTTTAAGGCTGTTTTTTTATTTAGCATAACTACAGGCAATCCTGCAGACCATTTTGAAAATTTAACTTTTAGTTCCATTCTAAATTAAAAAATTATTTTCTTATAAAAATTCCTGAAATCTGTCTTCCCCTATAAACTTCTAACATTATAAGACCATAAGCTATTATTAGAGGTCCAAGGATAAATCCTAAAATTCCAAAGAAGAATAATCCTCCAATCATACCTATAAGAATAAGCAATGGATGCATTCGTGCTAATCTTGAGACAAAAAGAGGTCTAAGTATATTATCAATTAAATTAGAAACCACTCCGAAGAAAGTTATACCTATAGCTGGAATAGTATTACCTGCAATAAAAAGATAAATTACTACAGGAAGCCAAACAATTGTTGTTCCTATAACTGGAAACATTCCTGCAAGGATTGCAAGAAGTGTTAATAGCATAGCATTATTGATGCCAAAAATAAAAAATCCTATACTAACAATAATTCCTTGAATCATTCCAATTAAAATTTGTCCGTAAACAACTGAAAGTGTAATTTCTTTTGAAGACTTGAATAATCTTCGTTCAATATCTTTTGAAAAAGGAAGTAAGCTCTTTACATATGCAACAATTTGTTCTTTTTCTTTAAGAACAAAGAAAAAAGTGAAAAATACAACAATGAGTTGTAAAAATATTGTTGGAAAATTAACTATTAGTTTTGCTAAGGAATTTACCAAAGAATTAGTTGCATTAGTTACAAAAGAATGAATTATAGAACCTATTTCTGCTGCAAATGCTTCTGTAGCAAAAAAGTCAGGGAAAATTGCTTTGAGAGGAGTTATGAAATCCACTTGTTGTGAAACTAAATAAACTTCAAATGATTGCTTTACAAAAATAGGTGTTAAAAACCAAAAAGGCAGAATTATTAATAATATTAAAACAAAACATACTATTGCTGCAGAAAGATTTTGTGATTTTGTTGTTTTGTAAAGCCAGTCATATACTGGCGCAAAAATAACTGTTAAAATTATTCCAATAATTATTGATAGTAAAATTGGTTTTAATATAAGAAAAGACAAAACTACTAAAACAGAAAGTATTACAGTAAGGATTATTTTTTTTAAATAGTCGTCGTCCATCTTGATTATTAGTGAATTAAATTTATAAACCTATCCAAAGAAAAATATTAAAAAGGGAATTTCCATAAAAGAAATATGAATTTTGTAAAAAAGCTTTTTGAGGGTGAGATTGATGAAGATGTTCATTTTCAATTTATTAGATTTGGAAAGGGAAATTACAAAGGAAGATTTCAATTAGGTTTCTGGAAAACAAAGAAGATTAAAGTTAAAACAAGTTTTGAATTTTCTAATGATTTGGTTTTGTTGTGTTCTAAGTTTGGAAATTCTAAAGTTTCTGGAATAGTTTTTACTAAAAAAAATATTTCTGATGTTTTGTTAGAGAATAATATAGAAGGAAATTCTGAAGCGAAGAAAAGTGGTTTATATTATCAGAACAATATTTCTGAACAAGATTTAAATGAAAAACAATTGGTGGAATTGAAAAAAGAATCTTATTCTGCTTTGTTAGATATTGAAGGGGATGGCTTTAAATTAAAAGTGAAGAAAAAACTTCCAAAGCCAGGAAAAAGTGAAGAAAAAATAGATAATAGGTTTTGCGTGTTAGAAGCTGATGAAAAATTTTGTTCTGAAATTAAAAAAGACTTTTTTTGGGATATGCCTGAAGCAAAAAAAATTGATATTTCTCATGAAGTAATTGTTGATGAAATTGTAATGCCTGAGAGTAAATCAGAGATTTTCACTGGCTCGTCTTCAGAGAAGCCAAACCAAGGTGAGAAAGATTTTGCAAAAATTAGGGAATTAGCAAAAAGAAAAGGAAAAGTTGTTAGGAAAGCTGAAGTTGATGGAAAAGAAGTTGTTAGTGAAAAAGATTTTGAGGCTTAGAGATTTTTAGTAATGTTTAAAACTATTTAATTCTTATAACATTTATGTCTCGTGATGTATTTTCTGGTAGAAGAATGAAGGGATGAATTCCGGCAAAGTTAAGAAAACAGGCATTGGAAAAAGCAAAGAACATTTGTCAATATCCTAAATGCAAAATCTCAAGTAAGTATGTAGTTCTACAAGCCCATCACAGGAATTTAAAAAATGACAATAATAGGCTATCAAATATTAAAATGCTGTGTCCTACTCATCATGCGAAAGTTCATCACAAACAAAGTAAAAAATATAAATTAGAGCAAGTAAGATCAAATAAGAAAAGAAAAAGAGAAGAATTAAGATTAAATAAAAAAAGAGCAATAGAATTAAAAAAGAAGAAGAAAGAATTAAAATTACTTGAGAAAAAGAAGAAGAAAGTGATGAAAGCAAATGCTCTTAAAAAGAAAAAAGCTAAAAAAAGGTGAGAAGAAAATCAAGAGGCATTTTTGATGATTTCTTTTAAATAAGCCATTATGTTTTAACAATCTCTCCCCGAAACTCTTTTAAACCTTTATTTTCTAAGTATTTTATTCCAGGGACACAAAATGATATCCGCAATATTAAGAAATGCCCACAACAAAAGCACCAAGAAAAGGAAGTTTACAATTTTGGCCAAGGAAGCGAATCAAAAAGCTCTTGCCTAGAGTTAATTGGGATGCTATTTCTACTGGGAAAAACCTCAAAGGATTTATATGCTACAAGGCAGGAATGATGTCTGCTTCTATAAAAGATGATACTCCTAATTCTCTGACAAAAGGGAAAAACAAAATGATCCCTGTAACAATTCTTGAATGCCCTGTAATGAAGATTTTTTCTGTAAGATTTTATAAAAATAACAAAGTTGCAAAAGAAATTCTTGCAAAAGACCTTGATAAAGAATTAAAAAGAAAACTTAAACTTCCAAAAACACACAAAAATATTGAAGATGTAAAAGATTATGATATAAGAGTTATATTTTATTCTCAAGTTAAAAAAACAGGAATAAAAAAAACTCCTGATTTAACTGAAATTGGCTTAACTGGAAGTGCTGAAGAAAAAATGAATTTTGTTAAGGAAAATTTAAACAAAGAAATTTCTGTTTCGGATTTTTTTGAAAAAGGGCAATTAG